>NZ_SOGD01000023.1:0-1352 GCF_004402345.1 Cryobacterium sp. TMT2-15-1
GACTCGCTAGTCGTGCACGGCCCCGCCACCGCCGCGGCGGCGCTCAATCGCGCTGCCCACGAGGCAGGCATCACGCTCAGCCGCCTGACCCCGATCGACGAATCCCTCGAGGACGTGTTCCTCGAGTTGACGGCGGCGCCGACACCCATCTCATCGGCCGCCCCGCAGGGTGCCCGGAAGAAGGTTGCCACCAATGCGTGAATTACGAAGCGAACTCACCCGCCTCAACCGGCGGGGAATCTGGCTGGGCTGGCTGGGCCTCATGGCCGTCTTCGCTGTCCTGATCAACACGGTGATTTACACGATCGCAGCCAACGGATCTGCGCCTCCTGGCGGAGGACCGGGAGTCTCGTTCCCAAGCGTGGCAAATCTTGAAAGCTCATCGGGACTCGTCGCGGGCGTCTCCTCCGCGGCAAGCATGTTCGGAGTGATCACACTGTCGTTCTGGGCGATCGCAACGGCCTCGGACTACAGCACGGGCCTCATTCGTCTGCTCGCCGCCGCCCAGCCACACCGCTGGAGGCTACTGCTCGGGAAGATAGGAGCACTGCTGATCTGGACGGCCCTAGCCACAACGCTGGCGGTCGCCGTCAACCTGGCGGCCGCGCTGCCCTCGGCGGAAGCCGCGGGAATTTCGACCGAACTCTGGATGGATGACGTTGTCGGCGAAGTTGCGCGCGCCTGGATGAATTCATTCAGTGCCAGCGTGGTCTGGGGAATCATCGGACTCGTACTCGCCTTACTGAGCCGTTCCTCGGCGATCGCCATCTCGGTGGGGGTCGGGTGGGTTCTCCTCATCGAGACGATCATCAAGACCGCGTCGAGCGACGCGGGCAAGTGGCTGCCCGGAACGACCCTCACCGCGCTGGCACAGGGCGGAACCGATGACTTGTCTTTTGCCGGTGCCCTTCTGATCGGCTGCCTCTACGCGGCAGTCGGACTCACCATCGGGCTCGTGATCTTCATCCGCAGACCGATAACCGAATAGTCCGATTGGATAGACCTATGAACGCCCGCGGAGACATCACCCGAAAACGCCTTATCGACGCGACCACGGCTCTGGTTCGCGAGGTCGGCTACGCCAACGTCCGGACGCGCTCGATAGCGGTTGCGGCGGGTGTCGCCGAGGGCACCCTCTATCGGCACTTCGCCGACAAACGGTCGCTCTTCTACGCCGCGGTGCTGGATCGAAACGCACCCATCGTCGCCGCGACGGCGACCCTGCCTTCCCTGGCCGGACAGGGCACAGTGCTCGGCAACCTACTTGACACCATCCGACAACTAGCCCAGCTTCAGCAGGACCTACTACCTCTGGAGCAGGCGATGATCGCCGACCCGACCCTCGCCCCGCC
>NZ_SOGD01000045.1:0-1370 GCF_004402345.1 Cryobacterium sp. TMT2-15-1
CGGCGCGGCGGGCCGCGGTGCCGGGCGGGATGCGTTCTTTCTTGCGGTGCGGCCGGCCGGGAGGCGCCGCGGCCAGGGCGATGGTCTCCAGGGCGGTGACGTGTCCGCTGTCGCGGATCGTCACCCCGAGGCCGGCCTCCGCAACGGTGTGCCGGGCGATGACAACGCCGGAGACCGTCGCGATGTCGATGGTGCTCGCGCCGAGCCGCTGATGGACGACGACGCGGGCCGCGGCCAGTTCCGGCGGGACCGAGTACCGGTTCCCGCGCCAATCGATCAACGCCTGCCGGGTCGCGGTGCGCTGCTCCGTCACGACGACCGGGAACAGCGTCGGCGGCAACGGCTTGAGTCGTTCCGCGGCGAACATGACCGCGGCCGTCGTGGAGCCGTCGCGGCCCTCCCGGCGTCGGCCGTCTTGCCGGGTCGCGAACGCGGTCAGGCGTTGCTGCGCCTGCTCGAGGGTGACGTCGTCGGGGAGGTTGCGCCACCAGCGCTGCGCGGCGGTGTGGTTGTTCTTCTCGACCACGCCCTTGCGGTTGCCCGACCGGGGCCGGCAGGCCACGACGGTGACGGCGTGATGCTTGGAGAACGCGGCGAACATCGGCGTCAGATCACTCGTCCCGGCCTTCAGCACGGTGCTCATCCGGTCGAACCGCCAGGTCTTCGTCACCCCGCCGAGCAGGCCCAGCAGGACCGTCATCGCCGCCAGCAGGTGGGGCAGGTCCATCGACGGGGAGATCACCGCCCGCCAAACCCCCGAGTGCGCGAGCGACCCGACGAGGACGTAGGCGCGTTTGGTCGGGAACGCCCAGTCGGCTGGTGCGTCGGGCAGCTCGACCCAGTCGAACTGGGTCTCCTCGCCGGGCGGGTGCTCGATGATCGCGTTGGGCCGCTTGGTCACGTGCGCGCAGGCGGTGCAGGCCGGCCGCAACGCCCGGTCCCGGATCTGACGGGTGAGAGTCTGATACGACCCTTCGAAGCCCAGCGGGACGAGCTCGTCCAGCAGTGTCGCCGCCCAGAGGTGGGGGTCCTCTTTGAGCCTGGCGGTGACGTAGTCGACGAACGCGTCGAACGGGTCCGGCGCGGCGCGTTGACGCACTCCTGGGGTGCGCTGGCCGGCGAGATAGGCGCGAATGGTCTTGCGGTCGTGGTCGGTGCGGCGGGCGATCTCACTGATCGTCATCCCCTGCCGTTTGAGCGCGTGGATGTCCACGTCGTCCTCCTCTGAAAGCATAGGAGTAGGGCCTTTCTCGAGCTGGTGTGTGGTCGAAGACCATCAGCATCGAGGAAGGCCCGCTTCTATGTGCGGAAGCGACCCGGAGTGGGGAATTTCGGTGAGCAGAACTGGGGAATTTCAGTGAGCGCCGTCA
>NZ_SOGD01000001.1:0-1473 GCF_004402345.1 Cryobacterium sp. TMT2-15-1
CCCTGAGTGTCAGCCTGTAGTGAGACAGTTCGTGTTTCACTACAGGCCGCACTTGAGGCGGGGAATTGAGAGTTCAGTTGGATATTTCAGAGTTGCCCGAGCGAGTATCGAAGTATCAGCGGTATAGCCCGAACGAGCGGTTGGCGATCCTGGCCCGGTGGGACGCGCTCCTCGAGCACGGCCAGCGTTCCGCGTTCTGCCGCGAGCTCGGGATTAGGCCGAGCACGGTGAATGTGTGGGACAAGCAGCGCCGTGAGGGGCTGTTGATCGTGTCGGATGCCCGGAAGAATAAGTACGTGATGAGCAAGAAAGAACGTACCGATTATCGGCGGCTGCAGGATGAGAACGAGCGGTTGAAGGCGCAGCTGGACCAGTCGGAAGCTGCGGTGGAGGTGCTGGGAAAAGCATCCGAGCTCTTGGCGGCTTTGGCCAAGAGCTCGCAGATCAAGGCGCCCTCACTGCCCGAACAAGTGTCGATCCCGCCGGCGTTCCAGAGCCGGAGGCGGGACGAATAAAGTCTCGCGCCGTCACGGACCTCGCCGGGACCGGGATGTCCGTGGTTCGGGCCTGCCGTCTGCTGGGTCACTCGCGGGCCTCGTTCTACCGCCACGGCCGCGCCGCGGCCGATAAGGGGGCGCCGATGCCGCAGGCCGATCGGTACCAGCCCGCGGCGTTGTCGGCGTCGGAGCGGGCGTCGGTGTTGGAGACCCTCAACCTTGCCCCCTACGCCGGCTTGTCAGTGTGTCAGGCCTTCTACCGGTCCTGGGACGACGGCCACTATGTGGCGTCGAAGTCGTCGTGGTACCGGATCGCCCGCGCGGCCGGGCAGGTCGGCGATCGCCGCCGTCAGGCTACGGGGTCGCCCAAGAAGATCCCGGAACTGGTCGCCAACGGACCCTCCCAAGTGTGGTCCTGGGACATCACGAAGGTCCGTGGACCGCGTCGCGGGCAGTGGTTCCACCTCTACGTCATCATCGATATCTGGTCCCGCCGGGCCGTGGGTTGGCGGATCGAGAACTACGAAGACAGCGACCTCGCCCAAGACATGATCCAGACTGCCGTCAGCGTGAACGGGAAAGCACCCGGCTATCTACACTCCGACAACGGGGCCGCGATGGTCAGCCAACCCGTATCCGTTCTCCTAGAAAAGCTCGGCATCGGGAAGTCCTTCTCCCGCCCGAAAGTCTCCAACGACAACCCGTTCTCCGAAGCACTCTTCAAGACTTTGAAATACGACGAAGTGTTCCCGGGCTCCTTCCCCGACCTCACCACCGCCGAGGAATTCTGCCTCTGGTTCTTCCGCGAATACAACCAGAACCACCGCCATTCCGGGATCGGCTGGCACACACCCGACAGCGTCCACCACGGCCGCACCACCAGCATCAGCGCGGCCCGACGCAAACTACTCGACCGCACCGCCACCGCGCACCCCGAACGCTTCAACCACCGCCCCAAACCACCCACCCTGCCCCG
>NZ_SOGD01000042.1:0-2239 GCF_004402345.1 Cryobacterium sp. TMT2-15-1
GGCCCGCCACGGCCGGCGTGGCCGCCGCACTGGCCGGCCTCGGCGCGGCCGAGCTGACGGCCGCCCTGCTCGCCCCGGTGGGCAGCCCGATCTTCGCCGTCGGCGCGCTCGTCATCGACCGTGCCCCGGCCTGGTTGAAGGAACTCGTCATCGCCCTGTTCGGCACGGCCGACAAGGTCGTCCTGGTGTTCTGCGTCGCGCTCGGTGCCGTGGTGCTGGCCGCGGCCGCCGGGGTGCTGGAGTTCCGGCGGCCGCCGATCGGGCGGGTCCTCGTGGCCCTGGCCGGCGCGCTGGCCGTCTTCGCGGTGCTGTCCCGGGAGAATACCGCCGCCTTCGACGCGATACCCGCAGTGCTGGCGATGGTCGTTTCGGCCGTGCTCCTCACGGTGATGGTCGCCCAGCTGCGCCGCACGCCCGCAGGCGCCGAGGCATCCGCCCCGGACCGCCGTCGGTTCCTGGCCTGGGCCGGGGCCAGCGCCGGCCTGGGCGTGCTCGCCGCGGCCGGCGGGCAGCTGATCTCGGCCGGTATCCGGGCGACGGATGCCGCGCGCGCGCGCTTCACGCTGCCGGCCGCGGCCGTACCCGGTGCCCCGATCCCGGCCGGTGCCGCGCTGGAGATCCCCGGCCTCACTCCGCTGATCACCCCGAACGCCGACTTCTACCGCATCGACACCGCCCTTCAGGTGCCCCGGATCGACCCGGGAACCTGGACGCTGACGGTCACCGGGATGGTCGAGAGGGAGATCGAGATCGACTTCGCCGAGCTCCTCGCCCTGCCCCTCGAGGAGAGCACGACCACTCTCGCCTGCGTCTCCAACGCCGTCGGCGGCGACCTGATCGGCAACGCGACCTGGCTGGGCTACCCGATCCGGCTGTTGCTGGCGCGCGCCCGGCCTCTGGCCGGGGCCGACATGGTGCTCTCCCGCAGCGAGGACGGCTGGACCGCGGGCACCCCACTGGAGGTGCTCACCGACGACCGCAACGCGATCCTCGCGGTGGGGATGAACGGGGAGCCGCTTCCCCTCGAGCACGGCTACCCGGTGCGCATGGTCGTGCCTGGGCTCTACGGTTACGTGTCGGCCACGAAGTGGGTGATCGAGTTGAACGTGACCCGTTTCGACCGGGAGACCGCCTATTGGACGACGCGCGGCTGGACCGACCGAGGACCGGTCAAGCTCTCCTCCCGGATCGATGTGCCGAGCCGGAACGCCGACGTCGCTGCCGGACCGGTGATCGTGGCGGGCGTGGCCTGGTCGCAGTACGTGGGCATCCGCGGTGTGCAGGTGCAAGTTGACGACGGAGCCTGGAACGACGCGACCCTGGCCGACGCGATCTCGGCCGACACTTGGCGGCAGTGGAGCTGGGTCTGGCCGGCATCGGCCGGGCGCCACACCCTGCGGGTTCGGGCGACGGATGCCGCGGGTCTGGTGCAAACCTCCGTGCACCGGGACGTGATCCCCGATGGGGCCACCGGCCTGCACGATATCCCGGTCACGGTCGCCTGAAGCGACCCCTCACCCCTCACCGCCCCGCGACAGCCGGCCGGCGCGGGCGTATCCTCAACAGCGAAAACCACGCAGCGTGCCGGCGCATTGCCGTGCCCAGCTTGAGAGGACGGGAATCATGCACCGGAATGACGGCTCGACAGTGCGCGCCGGCGGCTCACGTCGCCCCCCGGCAGCGGAGTAGACGCCCATGCCCACCCAGACGAAACTGACCCCCGCCGACCGGCGGCACTTCGAGAAGCTGCTCCGCCATCAGCGCCACGACCTCGACATCGCGCTCGGCCGGATCGGCACCACCCTCGACGGTGTGCTCGAGGCCAGAAACGCCGGCACCGCCGACGACGAGCACGACCCCGAAGGACCCACCCTGACCATGGAGTGGTCGCGCATCTCGGGTGTGCACAGCGACCTGGCGGCGCAGTCCGCGGCGATCGACCAGGCCTTGGCGCGCATCGCGGACGGCAGCTACGGGTTCTGCACCCGCCGGGGCGAACCGATCGGCCGGGAACGACTCGAGGCCCGGCCGTCCGCGGAGCTGTGCATCGACTGCGCGCGCGAGTTGGAGGCGCACCGCCGGGCCTGACCGAACCGATTCGACGGAGATTCTGGTCTCCAGAGCGGTTTTTGGTCATTCTGCCCTGAGTGTCAGCCTGTAGTGAGACAGTTCGTGTTTCACTACAGGCCGCACTTGAGGCGGGGAATTGAGAGTTCAGTTGGATATTTCAGAGTTGCCC
>NZ_SOGD01000058.1:0-2601 GCF_004402345.1 Cryobacterium sp. TMT2-15-1
TGAGTATTAGCGCTCCTGGGGGCCACCGATATTGACGTTGGGGGCCACCGGTCGATGTGGCCGGTATCGTGTTTGGGGGCCACCGAATATTGCTGTTGGGGGCCATCTGCTTAGCTCCTTCCGCCGCGTGTATAGGCACGCGGCAGAAGGAGTAATCAACAATGGTACGAAGGATCAACGCGAAGCTCGTGCTTCAACTCCGCGCCGAAGGAATGACGGGGCGGGCGATCGCTCTCGCGCAGGGCATGTCGCGCAAGAGTGTGCTGGCGGTGTTCGATGCCGCCGAGAAGGCCGGTGGTATCGGCAGTGACGGCCATGGCGGCCGCACCGAGGCCGAGGTGTATGCGCTGCTGTTCCCGGGCCGGGGCGAACACGAGAGTGTGTTCGTGCAGCCGGATTGGGAGGCGGTGCACAAAGAGCTCGCTAAGGTCGGGGTGACGCTGAAGCTGCTCCATGGCGAGTACGTCGACGGGTGCGCGGTGACGGGGCAGCCGGCGATGGGTTACGACCGGTTCTGCAAGTCCTACGCGGCGCATGCCCTGGTCACGGGAGCGGCGTCCCGGGTGGGTCATAAGGCCGGACGGACGGTCGAGGTCGACTGGTCGGGCCCGACGATGCAGCTCGTCGACCCGGTCACAGGCGAGCCGTCCCGGGTGTATTTGTTCGTCGCGTGCCTGCCGTTTTCTCGGTACGCGTTCGTCGAGCCGGCGCTGGATATGCGGCAAGACACCTGGCTGCTGGCGAACGTGGCGATGTTTGAGTGGTTCGGTGGAACGGTTCCCCGGATCGTGCCCGACAACCTGAAAACCGGCGTGATCAAGCACCCTCGCGAGGGTGAGGTCGTATTGAACGACGCCTACCGCGAGATGGCCGCGCACTACTCGGCAGCGGTGCTGCCGGGCCGGCCGCGGGCACCTAAAGACAAGGCGAGCGTGGAGAACACGGTCTCTCATGTTGCCACCTGGGTGATCGCGGGGCTGCGTCATCGCAGCTTCGGGACGCTTCCCGAACTGCGCGCCGCGATCGGGGAGCGGATGGATGCCTACAACCGGGAACCGTTCCAGAAACGCGCCGGCTCCCGCCTGAGCGTGTTTGAAACCGAGGAGAAGGCGCTGCTGCGGCCGCTGCCGTCGGCCCCATATGAGATCAGCCGGTGGATCATCGGGCGCCGGGTGCAGAAAAACGGGCATGTGGTCTGGGAGAAGAACTTCTATTCCGTCCCCTACGCGCAGATCGGACAGTCCGTGGACCTGCGCGTCACCTCCCGGCTGCTGGAGGTCTATCGCAACCACGAGCGGCTCACCAGCCACCTATTATTTGGCGAGCATGTCGTGAACGAATACCGCACCAACGATGCCGACCAGCCCCAGGGCGAGAGGTATCGGGAGTGGGACACCGTCAGGATCCGGGCCTGGGCGACACGGATCGGCCCGAACATGGTGACCGTGGTGAACAGAATCTTCGAGTCCGTCCCGGTGGAAGAACAAGGTTTCGACGCCGCCCTGGCAGTGCTGCGGCTGAGCCGGCGCTACTCCAGCGAGCGAGTGGAAAGAGCGTGTCAGATCGCGCTGGACGGTCGTGTTCGCTCGCCCCGGTATGCGCATCTGCAGCCCATCCTGGAGACCGGGCAGGACAAGAAAAGCACCCGCAGGATTCCGCGTTTCGAGCCCACCGAGCCCGAACCGGGCGGATACGTCCGCGGCGCCGACTACTACGCCGGAGGCGGTGCACGATGAGCCGGATCGATATCGAGACCAAACGCAAACTCCGTGAAATGGGAGTCGCCACCCTGTTGGACGCGTTCGACGCCCAGGACGACACCCTCACCCTCGGTCTGGCTTTCGAGGAGCGAGTCAAACTCGCCGTCGACGACGCCCACTCCGTCTTCACCCAGACCAAGGTCGAGGGGCTGATCCGTCGGGCGAACCTGCGCTATCCAAACGCTGACCTGCGCCGCCTGGACCTCGTCGAGGAACGCGGCCTGGACCGCTCGATGCTCGCGGGGCTGGGCACCTGCTCGTTCATCGATCGGCAGCAGAACGTCGTTTTCCAGGGCTTCACCGGGTCGGGGAAATCGTATCTGGGCTGCGCGCTGGCGAAGGCCGCATGCATGCACCGGGTGCGAGCGCACTACATCCGGATGCCGGAGCTCGAAGAGGCCTGGCAACTGGCCCGCGACAAGCCGTCCGGGTCGACGAAGTTTCTGAACAAGTACGCCGCGTTCTCGCTGTTGGTGATCGACGAATGGCTCCTGGACGAGCCCGACGAAAGCACCAGGAGCATGCTTCTGGAACTCCTCGAGCGGCGTTACGACCAGGCCTCGACGGTCTTCTGCACGCAATACGCGCAGAAGGATTGGCACCAGCGCCTCGGCTCTGGGGTTCACGCCGACGCGATCATGGACCGCATCGTGCACAACACCATCTGGGTCGAGACCGGCGGCCACAACATGCGAGAACACACCGCCGGCCAGGTCAACGCATAAAGGTTCGCGCGGTCGGGAGCCAGTGGCCCCCGACCGCGCGACCGTGTGGCTCCCAAAGGCAATACCGGTGGCCCCCGAAGGCAATATTCACTGGCCCCCAAACCCGCAAATACTCA
>NZ_SOGD01000016.1:0-2847 GCF_004402345.1 Cryobacterium sp. TMT2-15-1
GCACCAGCAGCATCGGAGTCGGACCACCCGAATTCGTAGACACCAAGCCCCGCAAGTTCGGGGCGGTCAAGCAGGACGTCAGACATATTTACCTCTTCTGCCATCCCGGCAACCCGGATATTAGTCCGGTCATCCCGAGCCGGACTCCGTGAGGAGACCGGCTGAGAACGAGTTGTGAGGACGGCTCAGGTGCGCACCGCTGAGAGATCAAAGACAATCAGGGCCACGCCGTGCTGCGTCGCGGTCATCTGGACCACGAGCATAAAAAAAACGAGAACACTTCACCCTAGGCTTCAGGGTTTCATCTGGCTACACTTCGGCTCGCTTTGGCGGGTCACCGGCAGGTTGTCGCGGGGTCGTCGGGGAGGCGCGGGCGCGCAGCGGATGCCGGCGGCAGCCTCCGGGGTTCGCAGAACGGCCGCGGGAGCTTAGAGTGTCTGGATACTCGCGCAGGCGAAACGCTCAAGCGGAGCGGTCCCGACGCGTCCATGCAACGTGAAGTCCGAGGAGTCCCATGACCGACACCATTGCCCCCATCGCACCGGCCCACGGCGTCGGTCTGACCGCCGCCGCCGCGCTGAAGGTGCGCAGCCTGCTCAGCCAGGAGGGTCGCGAAGACCTGAACCTGCGCGTCGCCGTGCAGCCCGGAGGCTGTTCCGGCCTGATCTACCAGCTCTACTTCGACGAGCGCATTCTCGAGGGCGACGTCGTCGTGGACTTCGACGGCGTCGGGGTCGTGCTCGACAAGATGAGCGTGCCGTACCTCGAGGGTGCCTCGATCGACTTCGAGGACACCATCGCGAAGCAGGGCTTCACGATCGACAACCCGAACGCCGGCAGCAGCTGCGCCTGCGGCGACTCCTTCAGCTAGAACCGCCGTCGCCTCGCCTGGCCTTCCGGCGCAGGTCGCGGAGGCCGACGCACGGGAGAACCTGCGCCCGCTTTCCGAGCTGCGCCGCGACCGTCAGCGGCCCGGGCTGCCCCGGTGTCAGCGTGCGCCGACGACCATCCACTTCGCCGCCCGGGCGCGCAGCCCGAGGGTCACCGCGCGGGCGCCCAGGTAGCCGAACGTGAACGCGGCCATCAGCCAGGCCAGCCCCGCGGCCCCCGACGGTGCCAGCACCAGCACCGCGATCGCCAGCGGCACGAAGGCGGCCAGGTTCACCAGCCCGGTCAGGGCCAGGTAGCGCGCGTCGCCGGCGCCGATCAGCACTCCGTCGAGCACAAAGACCACCCCGCCGAGCGGAACGGATAGCCCGAGCACGATCAGGGTCGCCGGCAGCAGGCCGCTGACCTCGGTCGCGTTCGTGAACGCTCGGCCGAGCACGCCGCTCGCGGCGATCACCAGCAGCCCGAGGGCTGCCCCGCTCAGCACACCCCATTCGAGGCAGCGCCTGAGCACAGCGCGCACCTCGGCCAGGTTGCCGGCGCCGAGGCCACGGCCCACCAGCGCCTGTGCCGCGATCGCGAGCGCGTCAAGGGCGAACGCCAGCGTGGCGAACAGGGTCATCGCGATCTGGAAGGCGGCCAGCTCGGGAGAACCGAGGTTTGTGGCCACGAACACCGCGAGCAGCATCGCCGCACGCAGGCTCACCGTGCGCAGGAACAGCCAGCCACCGGATGTCGCGCCCCGCAGCATCCCGGCCCGATGCGGGCGCAGCGGCGCGCCCTCGCGGCGGGCGTGGCGGCCGACGACGGCCAGGTAGACGGCGACCATCGCCCACTGGGCGACGACCGTACCGAGGGCGGACCCGACGATGCCGAGACCCAGGCCGTAGATGAACACCGAATTCAGCAGGATGTTGGCCGAGAACCCGATCCCCGCCACCCACAGTGGGGTGCGGGTGTCCTGCAGCCCACGGAGCAGGCCGGTCGCCGCGAAGACGAGCAACATGGCCGGCAAGCCGAACATTGAGAGGCCCAGATAGCTGGCGGCCGCGGCGGTGACGGCGGGCTCGGCTCCGAAGGCGCCGACCAGCAGGGGAGTGGCGAACCAGCCCGCGATGGCGAGCAGCACGCCGAGGCCGAGGGCCAGCCAGAGCCCGTCGATGCCGACGGCGACCGCACGGCGGCGGTCGCCGGCCCCGAGCCACCGGGCCACGGCGGGCGTGGTGCTGTAGGCCAGGAAGACCATCAGGCCGATGATCGTCTGAAGCACGGCGCTGGCCAGGCCGAGTCCCGCCAGAGGAACGGCGCCGAGGTGCCCGACCATGGCGGAGTCGGCGAGGAGGAAGAGCGGTTCGGCAATGAGCGCGCCGACGGCGGGAATGGCGAGGCGCAGGATCTCGCGGTCGATGGGCTGCGGGCGAAGCACGGTGATGGTGATCCCAAGACTCTAGTTCAGCCGTTCCGAACACCGTCGTCGATCCCGCCCGGTGGTCGAGCCTGTCGAGACCCGGCGACCCGACCTCCGACGGTTCCCGTCCCGTCGCTCCCGTCCGTCCGTCCCGCCCGGAGCTCGGCCAGTCGGGGCTGGCCGCGCAGCAGGGGTTCCTCTCGCCGGAGGCCCTCATCCAGAACTGGACCGGCTCCTCGAAGGGCGATGCGTACAAGCTCGTCGCGGTCGGCACGATGATGGCCGACACCGAGGCGGCCGACAAGCTGGTCGACGAGGCGCTCTCGACGCTCTCGACGCCCGACGCGGATGCTGTCGAGGTCGCTGAGTTCGTCGCGAGGGTGCCGTGGCAGGCGCCGATCGCCCGGGCCGTGACCGCCGGCACCCTCTCCGTCGACGCGGCCGAGTCGATCCGGGCCGGGCTCGGCCAGATCGACGCCTCGGTCACCGCGGAGAAGCTCGCGGCGGCCCTCGCGGCGCTCCTCACCGAGGCGTCAACGGTGAATGCCGAC
>NZ_SOGD01000040.1:0-3648 GCF_004402345.1 Cryobacterium sp. TMT2-15-1
CACCGCCCCAAACCACCCACCCTGCCCCGACGCGTCTGCATCAACGACCCGCACCAAAAAACCATCCTCAACCTGTCTCACACAGGTTGACAAATACCGGAATGGGGCGATTCGGCCAGAATCTCCGTCGAATTCGTTCGGGACAGACCTGACTGGCAGCGCCGTGAAGTGCGCTGCCGTCAGGCTCTGCCGACGTAGGCCGCGAGGTGCTGGGCGGTGAGGGTGGAGCGGTCGGCGACCAGGTCGGCCGGTGAGCCCTCGAAGACGATCCGGCCGCCGTCGTGACCGGCGCCGGGTCCGAGGTCGATGATCCAGTCGGCATGAGCCATCACGGCCTGGTGATGCTCGACGACGATGACCGACTTGCCGGAGTCCACGATTCGGTCGAGCAGGCCGAGCAACTGCTCGACGTCGGCGAGGTGGAGTCCGGTGGTCGGCTCGTCGAGCACGTAGACGCCGCCCTGCTCAGCCAGGTGGGTGGCCAGCTTGAGCCGCTGGCGCTCGCCCCCCGAGAGCGTCGTGAGCGGCTGGCCGAGGCTGAGATAGCCGAGCCCAACGTCGGTAAGCCCGCCCAGGATGGCGTGGGCGGCCGGCGTGCGCGCCGCTCCGGCGCCGAAGAACTCCCGGGCCGCCGTCACCGACATCGCGAGCACCTCACTGATATCGCGGCCGCCGAGGCGGTACTCCAAAACGGATGCCTCGAACCGCTTCCCCGCGCAGACCTCGCAGGTGGTGGCGACGCCCGCCATCATGGCCAGGTCGGTGTAGACGACGCCGGCACCGTTGCAGTTGGGGCAGGCACCCTCGGAGTTGGAGCTGAACAGCGCGGGCTTCACGCCGTTGGCCTTCGCGAAGGCCTTTCGGATCGGGTCGAGCATTCCCGTGTACGTCGCCGGATTGCTTCTGCGGGAACCGCGGATGCTGCCCTGATCGATGGACACCACGCCCGCGCCGGTGGGGATCGACCCGTGCACGAGCGAGCTCTTTCCGGAGCCCGCGACCCCCGTCAGCACGACGAGCACGCCGAGCGGGATATCCACGTCCACATCCTTCAGGTTGTTCTTTGTCGCGCCGCGAATCTCCAGCGTGCCCGTGGGGGTGCGCACTGCGGGCTTGAGTGCTGCGCGATAGTCGAAGTGGCGGCCAGTAAGGGTGCCGCTGGTGCGGAGACCCTCCACGGTGCCCTCGAAGCAGACGGTGCCGCCCGCCGCGCCGGCGCCGGGTCCGAGATCGACGACGTGGTCGGCGATCACGATCGTCTCCGGCTTATGCTCCACAACGAGCACCGTGTTGCCCTTGTCCCGCAGCTGCAGCAGCAGTGTGTTCATGCGCTCGATGTCATGGGGATGCAGCCCGATGGTGGGCTCGTCGAAGACGTAGGTGACGTCGGTGAGTGAGGAGCCCAGGTGCCGGATCATCTTGGTGCGCTGGGCCTCCCCGCCCGACAAAGTTCCGGCCGGCCGGTCGAGCGACAGATAACCCAACCCGATCTCCACGAACGAGTCGAGGATCTGGCGCAACGCCTGCGTGAGCGGGGCCACCGATGGCTCTCTCTGGCCACGAACCCACCCGGCCAGGTCGCTGATCTGCCAGGCACAGGCATCGGCGATGCTCACTCCGGAGATCTTCGACGAGCGAGCCGCCTCGCTGAGACGGGTGCCGCCGCACTCGGGGCAGGTGGCGAACGTGACCGCACGCTCCACGAACGCGCGGATATACGGCTGCAAAGCGGAGACATCCTTGGACAGGAACGACTTCTGAATCTGCGGGATGAGGCCCTGATACGTCAGGTTGATCCCGTCGACCTTGATCTTGGTCGGCTCCTTGTAGAGCAGGTCGTCCAGTTCCTTCGTGCTGTACCGATGAATTGGCTTGTCCGGGTCGAACCAGCCGCAGCCGCGGAAGATGCGGCCGTACCAGCCGTCCATCGTGTAGCCCGGGATCGTGAGCGCGCCCTCGTTGAGCGACTGGGAATCGTCGTATAGCGCCGAGCGATCGATGTCGTTGACGATGCCCATGCCCTCGCAGCGCGGGCACATGCCGCCGGTGATGCTGAAGCTGCGCCGCTCCTTCACGGTCTTTCCGCCGCGCTCGAGCGTGACCGCCCCGGCCCCACTGATCGAGGCGACGTTGAACGAGAACGCCTGGGGCGATCCGATGTGGGGCTGACCGAGCCGGCTGAAGAGGATGCGCAGCAGCGCGTTGGCGTCGGTGGCGGTCCCGACCGTGGAACGGGAGTTGGCCCCCATTCGCTCCTGGTCGACGATGATGGCCGTGGTCAGACCATCCAGCACGTCCACCTCGGGGCGCGCCAGGGCCGGCATGAATCCCTGCACGAACGCACTGTAGGTCTCGTTGATCAACCGCTGCGACTCGGCGGCGATCGTGCCGAACACTAGTGAGCTCTTGCCCGAGCCGGAAACGCCGGTGAACACCGTCAGCCGCCGCTTCGGGATGTCGAGGCTGACGTCCCTGAGGTTGTTCACGCGCGCGCCCCGCACCCGGATCCGGTCGTGGCTGTCGGCCGCGGGCGGCGCGGGCATGGTCGTGCTCGCGGCGCTGCTCAGGTCAGTGCTCATCGTGTCTCCCTCTGGTGGCCGGGCCGCCCACGTGGTCTCGGTGGTCGTCGCCTGGTCGAGTCAACCAGCTTCAAGGCCGGTTGTTGCGGTTCCGCCGTGGATGATTCCAGTGTCAGTGCGGTCGAGGCCGTGTGCAAGCTCGATAACCGATGACACAGACGGGGTGGAAGTTTGCGGCGCAGGTATCCGGAGCCGGGCGAGCGTGAGAACGTGAGCCCACGTCCACGGGGTGCGCCGCGCGTGCGAGCCGGGTCCCGAACGGCTCGTGGGACGGACGCGGAAACCCGCACGCAGGTCGTAGCCTTGAGGTATGAGCACAGGCACTCGGGAACCTCTGTACACCACGGCGATTCTGGCCGGGCGGGCCGTGTTCGGCCTGCTGCGGCTGAAGCCATCCGTGACCGGTCTGAAGAATCTTCCGGACACCGGCGGGGCGGTGCTGGCGATCACGCACTTCGGCTACATGGACTTCGCCCTGGTCGAGTGGATGCTGTGGCACAAGAACCGACGGCACATCCGTTTCATGGCCAAGAAGGGCGCGTTCGACCAGAAGCTCGTGGGCGTGTTGCTGCGCGGCATGCGTCATATCTCGGTCGACATGAAGGCAGGGGCGGAGGCTTACGGCCAAGCCGTGGCCGCGCTGCGGGCGGGCGAACTGCTCGGCGTGTTCCCGGAAGGCGGCGTGAACGCCTCCTTCACCGTGCGCGAGTTGAAGTCGGGTGCCATCCGGATGGCCGCCGAGGCCGGGGTCCCCGTGATCCCGATCGCGGTCTGGGGCGGGCACCGCGTGCTCACGAAGAACCACAAGCCGGCCCTGCGCGAGGTGTTCGACGTGCCCATCCACTTCGCCGTCGGCGAGCCGTTCACGGTCGCGGCGGGGGAGGGCACGCAGCCGATGACGTTGGCACTCCACGACACCCTGCAGGTTCTCGTCGACAACCTGCAGAAAGCCTATCCGGTGGACGGCGCCGGCCAGTGGTGGCAGCCGCGGCACCTGGGCGGCACCGCGCCCACGCCGGAGGAGGCCGCCGTGGCCGAGGCCGAGCGGCGCCGGCGGCGCGACGAGGCC
>NZ_SOGD01000014.1:0-4513 GCF_004402345.1 Cryobacterium sp. TMT2-15-1
ACCATGCGCGTATCGGCGCAGCACGAGCGCAGCGCTCTTGCGCCAGCGCCCGGTGCCCGCCGCCTGCCGCCCGCCGCCCTCCGCCCGCCGCCCGCGCGGGGCTACGCGGCATCCGCTAATCTGACGGGGTGAAGATTCTGGTCCTCGGTTCAGGTGCCCGCGAGCACGCCATCATCACCGCGCTGCTCCGCGAGGAGCCGCGCCACGACATTGTGGCGGCGCCGGGCAATGCCGGCATTGCCCGGGATGTGCCGGTGATTCCGCTCGACCCGGCCGACCCCGAGCAGGTCACGAACTACGCGAACCTCAACGGCATCGAGCTCGTCGTGGTGGGGCCGGAGGCGCCGCTCGTCGCCGGAGTCGCCGATGCGCTGCGCACCCGGGGCATCCCGGTATTCGGTCCGGACCGGGCCGCGGCAGCTCTCGAAGGCAGCAAAACCTTCGCCAAACGCATCATGGATGCTGCGGGCGTGCCCACCGGACGCGCCGAACGCGCCGGGTCGCTCGCCGAAGCCACGTCCGCACTCGACGAGTTCGGGGCGCCCTACGTGGTCAAGGCCGATGGTCTCGCCGCCGGCAAGGGCGTGCTCGTCACCGTGGACCGTACGGCCGCGATCAACCACGCCATCTACTGGCTTCAGCACGGCAGCGTGCTGATCGAAGAATTCCTGGACGGGCAGGAGGTCTCCCTCTTCCTGCTCAGCGACGGCCACAGCGTGCTGCCGCTCTCCCCCGCCCAGGACTACAAACGCCTCCGCGACGGCGACCTCGGCCCGAACACCGGCGGCATGGGCGCCTATTCGCCGCTGCCCTGGCTCGACGCCGAATTCGGCAGTGAACAGGCTTTCGTAGACGAGGTCATCGAAACGATCGCGCTGCCGACGGTGCGCCAGCTCGCCGCCGAGGACACCCCCTTCATCGGTCTGCTCTACTGCGGCCTCATTCTCACGACCGAGGGCATCCGGGTGATCGAATTCAACGCCCGGTTCGGCGACCCGGAGACCCAGGTGGTTCTGCCGCGCCTGGTCACGCCACTGTCGGGTCTGCTGCTCGCGGCCTCCACCGGCGGCCTCGGCGGCCTGGCCCGCCCGGTATTCTCGGCTGACGCCTGCGTCACGGTCGTGCTCGCGAGCGAGAACTATCCCGATGCGCCGGTCACCGGACGCGCTCTCACCGGGCTGGCCGCGGCATCCGCTGTGCCCGGCGTCAGTATTGCGCATGCGGCGACGGCCGCCGTCGACGACACCCTCGTGTCCACCGGCGGACGCGTGCTCAGCGTCGTCGCGGTCGGCGACGGCTTTACGGATGCCCGCGCCCGCGCCTACGAGGCCCTCACCCTGATCACGCTTGAGGGTTGCCAGTACCGCACCGACATCGCCGCCCGCGTCGCCGGTGTCGCCCGCCGAGCCCGCCGAGCCCGCTGAGCCCGCCGAACCCTCGTCTCACGGGCCCGGCTGAGCTGTCGCCGCCCGCCGTTTCCGTGGCCAACTCAGGAGATCCATTCGGCGAGCGCTGAGAACACCCGAAAACACCAGGCCGGACGACACCGGCAGCGCAAATCTCCTGAATTAGCCCCTCCCTCTGGGATCCTCGGCGCGGAAGCGCGGCACGCCACGGGCGGTACGAGCCCGGTACGAGCCGGGCACGAGCCCGGGCGCGAGCCCGGCAGCCCACACGCCGGCCCCGCGTTGGCGCGGGCACCGGCCGGTGCGCAAGAATGTAGCCGTGACCGCACTAGACCAGCCCGCCGCATCCGCTCTGCCCGACCTGCCCGGATGGCGTCACGCCTACTCGGGCAAGGTGCGCGACCTCTACGTTCCGGATGCCGCGGCCGACCTCGCGACCGCCGCACGCGTGCTCGTGGTCGCCAGCGACCGCGTCAGCGCGTTCGACCACGTGCTCGAGCCCGGCATCCCGGGCAAGGGCGAACTGCTCACCACTCTCAGCCTCTGGTGGTTCGACCAGCTCGTGGGCTTCCCCAACCACCTCGTGCCGGACCACACCGTCAACGGGGCTGTGACCAGCCTGCTCCCATCCGCCGTTGTCGGGCGCGCCATGCTCTGCAAGACCCTCGACATGTTCCCGATCGAGTGCGTCGTGCGCGGGTACCTGACCGGATCGGGCTGGAAGGAATACCAGTCCACCCAGACGGTGTGCGGCATCCACCTGCCTGCCGATTTGCAGAACGGCGACCGCCTGCCCGAACCCATCTTTACCCCGGCGTGGAAGGCCCCGATGGGCGAGCACGATGAGAACATCTCGTTCGAGCGCACGGTGGAATTGGTCGGGACCCCCGTTGCCGACGAGCTGCGCCGCCTGTCGCTGGAGATCTTCGGCCACGCCTCGGCGATCGCCGAGAAAGCCGGGGTCATCCTGGCCGATACGAAATTCGAGTTCGGCGCCGACCGCCTCACGGGCGCCATCACGCTCGCCGACGAGGTGCTCACCAGCGACTCGAGCCGCTATTGGGACGCCTCGCTCTGGCAGTCCGGCACGACCCCGGAACAACGGATGGCCAGTTTCGACAAGCAGATCGTTCGCGACTGGCTCGCGGCCAACTGGGACCTGACCGGCACACCGCCGGCGCTTCCGGCGGAGATCGTCGAGCAGACCGCGGCCCGCTACCTGGAACTGCTGGCACGGCTGACGCACGCGGCTTCCGCGGCCGGCGAGGCGTAGGCGAGGCCGGCGAGGCGTGGGCGTGGGCGAGGCCGCGGTGCCCGCGTGTCTCCGCGGGCACCGCACCGTCGCTGCGCTTCCCCGCAGCCGGGCGTGCCGTCGCGGGGCGTCACGTCCCGGCGGCCACGGGCCGCAAACTGATACGCTCCGGCCATGCGAATCAAGATGTGCAGCGTCCACGTGAACGATCCCTCCGCCGCGTTCGACTTCTACACGTCCGTGCTCGGATTCGAGAAGCTGATGTCAATGCCGGAGCACCAGCTGTATATCGTGAAGTCCCCGGAAGACCCCGACGGGGTCGGCCTCCTCCTCGAGCCGAGTGACAACAAGGTCTCCCAGAAGTACGCTCAGGGCATCCGCAGCCTCGGGCTGCCGGCCATCGTGTTCGGCACACCGGATGTGCAGGCCGAGTACGAGCGACTCCGCACCCTGGGCGTTCAGTTCGCCGGCGCCCCCAGCACGGATGCGTACGGCACCTCCGTCATCTTCGACGACACCTGCGGCAACCTGATCCAGCTCCACGAAGACGAGCAGTAGCGAGCGCCCGGACTGCCGGGTCGCGTTCTGCGCTCCGACCCGCTTCCAGCTCCCGACTCCCCCTCCAACTCCGTCTCCCGACTCCACTCCGACTCCCCCTCCACTCCAACTCTCGACTCCAACGCGTGGCTAACTCAGGAGATCCCGACCCAGTCCGTCCCCGGGGGCACTGTTTCCGCGGCGGATGGCGTCCGATCGCGACCGTGCCGCCAGATCTCCTGAGTTAGCCCCCCACCGCTCGGCGCACGACCGGAATACCGGGCCGGGGTCATCCGTTGGGGCCAGTGTGAATCGATTCGCGAACGACCTGTTGCCCGCATCGACCGGCATGGGCGCGGTGACCCTGCGCGTGGGCGACCTCGACGCCATGATCACGTATTACCGCGACGCGGTGACCCTCGAGCTGCAGAGCCACGAGGGGCCGGTCGCCGTGCTCGGGCGCGGAACCACACCGATCGTTGTTCTGCAGCACGCCCCGGAGCTGACCGCCGCCGAGCCCCGCTCGAGCGGGCTGTTCCACACCGCCATCCTCTTCGACACCCAGGCGCAGCTCGCCGCGGCCGTCTACTCGGTGGGCACAACGCATCCGGGATCGTTCACCGGCAGTGCCGATCACCTGGTCAGCCAGGCCTTCTACTTCACCGACCCGGAGGGCAACGGCATCGAGCTGTACTGGGACCGCGACCGCACCGAGTGGAGCTGGACCCACGGCCAGGTCGAGATGGCCACCCTCTACCTCGACCCCAACACCTTCATCGGCGAGCACCTGACCCGGGACGGCCAGGCGCATCCGGCGGTCGGCAACGCCATCGTCGGGCACGTGCACCTTTCCGTCGGCGACGTGGGCACGGCCCGCGAGTTCTACGTGGACCGCCTCGGCTTCGAGGCGACCGCGACCCTCGGCGGCCAGGCCCTGTTCGTCTCGGCCGGCGGCTACCACCACCACATGGCCATGAACACCTGGAACAGCGCCGGCGCCGGCAAGCGCCGACTGGCCCTCGGGCTCGGCGAGGTCGATATCATCCTGCCGGGCACCGACGACATCGGTGCCCTCAACGAACGGATGTCCCACTTCGGTGTGCAGACCCGTCACGACGGGCAGACCCTCGGCTTCGACGACCCGTGGGGCAACCAGATCGTGGTGCGCACGAAGTAGCCCGCGGGCCCGCACGGCGTCAGGTCACGGCGTCAGCGCGGCGCACCCCGCCGACACCGAACGCAGAGGTCCTATGCGCCGGCTCCCGGGGCCGCGCCGGCTCCCGGGGCCGCGCCGGCTCCCGGGGCCGCGCCGGCTCCC
>NZ_SOGD01000013.1:0-5682 GCF_004402345.1 Cryobacterium sp. TMT2-15-1
GGGGCGGGGTGGTGGTTAACGCACAATGGCCACCCGTGAGGGTGGCCATTGTGTGTGTTGCTACGTTGAGTCCGGCGGTGTCCTACTCTCCCACAGGGTCCCCCCTGCAGTACCATCGGCGCAGAGAGTCTTAGCTTCCGGGTTCGGAATGTGACCGGGCGTTTCCCTCTCGCTATAGCCGCCGAAACATCTTTCGATGAATCGATTCTATATTTTTTAGTTATAGAGCCCTCACACGGTGTGTTGCCGGTGTGGGCGTTGTTCTCGACCGTACATCGAGAACCACATAGTGGACGCTTGCAGCTTATTCAAACTGGTGTGTTATCAAATTATTGGCTTATTAGTACCGGTCAGCTCCGAGGGTCTTTAGTCCCCTCTTCCACATCCGGCCTATCAACGCAGTAGTCTAGCTGCGAGCCTCTCCCCCGAAGGGATGGAAATCTCATCTCGAAGCCGGCTTCCCGCTTAGATGCTTTCAGCGGTTATCCGTTCCGAACGTAGCTAATCAGCGGTGCTCCTGGCGGAACAACTGACACACCAGAGGTTCGTCCATCCCGGTCCTCTCGTACTAGGGATAGATCTTCTCAAATTTCCTGCGCGCGCAGCGGATAGGGACCGAACTGTCTCACGACGTTCTAAACCCAGCTCGCGTACCGCTTTAATGGGCGAACAGCCCAACCCTTGGGACCTACTCCAGCCCCAGGATGCGACGAGCCGACATCGAGGTGCCAAACCATGCCGTCGATATGGACTCTTGGGCAAGATCAGCCTGTTATCCCCGAGGTACCTTTTATCCGTTGAGCGACAGCGCTTCCACAAGCCACTGCCGGATCACTAGTCCCGACTTTCGTCCCTGCTCGACTTGTCAGTCTCACAGTCAAGCTCCCTTGTGCACTTACACTCGACACCTGATTGCCAACCAGGTTGAGGGAACCTTTGGGCGCCTCCGTTACTTTTTAGGAGGCAACCGCCCCAGTTAAACTACCCACCAGGCACTGTCCCTGAACCGGATCACGGTTCGAAGTTAGATATCCAATATGACCAGAGTGGTATTTCAACGTTGACTCCACCTGAACTAGCGTCCAAGCTTCACAGTCTCCCACCTATCCTACACAAGCCACACCGAACACCAATACCAAGCTGTAGTAAAGGTCACGGGGTCTTTCCGTCCTGCTGCGCGTAACGAGCATCTTTACTCGTAATGCAATTTCGCCGAGTTCGCGGTTGAGACAGCTGGGAAGTCGTTACGCCATTCGTGCAGGTCGGAACTTACCCGACAAGGAATTTCGCTACCTTAGGATGGTTATAGTTACCACCGCCGTTTACTGGGGCTTAAATTCTCAGCTTCGCCTTGCGGCTAACCGTTCCTCTTAACCTTCCAGCACCGGGCAGGCGTCAGTCCGTATACATCGTCTTGCGACTTGGCACGGACCTGTGTTTTTAGTAAACAGTCGCTTCCCACTGGTCTCTGCGGCCTTCGAACGCTCCAGGAGTAAATCCCTTCACGCCTCAGGCCCCCCTTCTCCCGAAGTTACGGGGGCATTTTGCCGAGTTCCTTAACCACGATTCTCTCGATCTCCTTAGTATTCTCTACCTGATCACCTGAGTCGGTTTGGGGTACGGGTGACTAAAACCTCGCGTCGATGCTTTTCTTGGCAGCATAGGATCACTGATTTCGTCCGTGAGGACTACCCATCGGGTCTCAGCCTGATATGAGAGACGGATTTGCCTATCTCTCGGCCTACATCCTTAGACCGGGACAACCATCGCCCGGCTCAGCTACCTTCCTGCGTCACACCTGTTAATACGCTAACCGCACCAACATAGGGTCGCACGCTAGGCCCCACGCTTCACCCCGAAGGGATCCATCTAGGGGATTCAGATGCTTAGCATTACTGGATTAGTTTGGGCGGTTTTTCGCCAGTACGGGAATATAAACCCGTTGTCCATCGACTACGCCTGTCGGCCTCGCCTTAGGTCCCGACTTACCCAGGGCGGATTAGCCTGGCCCTGGAAACCTTGATCTTTCGGAGGACGGGTTTCTCACCCGTCTTTCGCTACTCATGCCTGCATTCTCACTCGTGTAGCCTCCACGGCTGGTTTACACCGCCGCTTCGCTGGCCACACGACGCTCTCCTACCCATCAACACGGCTGAACCAACACCACAAGGGTGCGGCTTACCAAAAATATCAATGCCACAACTTCGGTGGCGTGCTTGAGCCCCGTTACATTGTCGGCGCGGAATCACTTGACCAGTGAGCTATTACGCACTCTTTCAAGGGTGGCTGCTTCTAAGCCAACCTCCTGGTTGTCTGTGCAACTCCACATCCTTTCCCACTTAGCACGCGCTTTGGGACCTTAGTTGGTGGTCTGGGTTGTTTCCCTCTCGACGATGAAGCTTATCCCCCACCGTCTCACTGCTGCGCTCTCACTTACCGGCATTCGGAGTTTGGCTGACGTCAGTAAGCTTTTAGGCCCCATCGGCCATCCAGTAGCTCTACCTCCGGCAAGAAACACGCAACGCTGCACCTAAATGCATTTCGGAGAGAACCAGCTATCACGAAGTTTGATTGGCCTTTCACCCCTATCCACAGCTCATCCCCTCCATTTTCAACTGAAGTGGGTTCGGTCCTCCACGACGTCTTACCGTCGCTTCAACCTGGCCATGGATAGATCACTTCGCTTCGGGTCTAGGACATGCGACTGAATCGCCCTATTCAGACTCGCTTTCGCTACGCATTCCCCTCTCGGGTTAAGCTCGCCACATATCACTAACTCGCAGGCTCATTCTTCAAAAGGCACGCTGTCACCAGAACAAAGCTGGCTCCAACGGTTTGTAAGCAAACGGTTTCAGGTACTATTTCACTCCCCTCCCGGGGTACTTTTCACCTTTCCCTCACGGTACTTGTTCACTATCGGTCATGTAGGAGTATTTAGGCTTATCAGGTGGTCCTGACGGATTCACACGGGATTTCTCGGGCCCCGTGCTACTTGGGATACTCTTCGGGCGATAACTGCATTTCGACTACGGGGTTCGCACCCTCTATGACCAGGCTTTCAATCCTGTTCGTCTATACAACGCTCTAACCCTCACTGTTCGGCAGAAGCAGCAGAAAAGTCCCGCAACCCCGACCATGCAACGCCTGCCGGCTATCACACATGATCGGTTTAGCCTCATCCGGTTTCGCTCGCCACTACTAACGGAATCACTATTGTTTTCTCTTCCTGTGGGTACTGAGATGTTTCACTTCCCCACGTTCCCTCTACCCGCCCTATATATTCAGGCGGGAGTCACCAGGTCACCCAAAGGGCCTGGCGGGGTTTCCCCATTCGGAAATCCTCGGATCACAGTTCGTTTATCAACTCCCCGAGGCTTATCGCAGATTACTACGTCCTTCTTCGGCTCTACATGCCAAGGCATTCACCGTTTGCTCTTAGAAATTTGAAATCACATGAGTTTGAATCGATTGGTGTCACGAATAAATTCGCAACAGAAATTGACCAATGATCAAACACTCTTACGAGTGCTTTGATCTTTGTAATTTGTCGGACCGAAATCCGTCAAATTTAAGATGCTCGCGTCCACTGTGTAGTTCTCAAAGTACGGGCGGTACCCCCTCATGCCCCCAAGTGATGGAGACAAGAAAAGGTCCAGAGGAAAGGTTCATCCGCCGGCCGAAGCCACGAACGTTCCGGTCCCTCAGGACCCAACAGCGTGCATATACGTTTCGTTCAGTGACAAACCATTCCAACCGACGTGCTGTAAACAGCTCGCGGCGTACCGGGTTCACCAGTGTCCTCCACGCATCAATGTCAATGTTCCACCCATGAGCGCCACCGGAGAACGTATGTCTCCGTAATGGCTTGGCACCATGATCTCCCTGTATACAGAGGAGAGGTGCTGTGCTCCTTAGAAAGGAGGTGATCCAGCCGCACCTTCCGGTACGGCTACCTTGTTACGACTTAGTCCTAATCACCGATCCCACCTTCGACAGCTCCTCCCCTTGCGGGTTAGGCCACTGGCTTCGGGTGTTACCGACTTTCATGACTTGACGGGCGGTGTGTACAAGGCCCGGGAACGTATTCACCGCAGCGTTGCTGATCTGCGATTACTAGCGACTCCGACTTCATGAGGTCGAGTTGCAGACCTCAATCCGAACTGAGACCGGCTTTTTGGGATTCGCTCCACCTTGCGGTATTGCAGCCCTTTGTACCGGCCATTGTAGCATGCGTGAAGCCCAAGACATAAGGGGCATGATGATTTGACGTCATCCCCACCTTCCTCCGAGTTGACCCCGGCAGTATCCCATGAGTTCCCACCATTACGTGCTGGCAACATAGGACGAGGGTTGCGCTCGTTGCGGGACTTAACCCAACATCTCACGACACGAGCTGACGACAACCATGCACCACCTGTATAGAGACCTTGCGGGGCGACTGTTTCCAGACGTTTCCTCTATATGTCAAGCCTTGGTAAGGTTCTTCGCGTTGCATCGAATTAATCCGCATGCTCCGCCGCTTGTGCGGGCCCCCGTCAATTCCTTTGAGTTTTAGCCTTGCGGCCGTACTCCCCAGGCGGGGAACTTAATGCGTTAGCTGCGACACGGAGACCGTGGAATGGTCCCCACATCTAGTTCCCAACGTTTACGGCATGGACTACCAGGGTATCTAATCCTGTTCGCTCCCCATGCTTTCGCTCCTCAGCGTCAGTTACGGCCCAGAGATCTGCCTTCGCCATTGGTGTTCCTCCTGATATCTGCGCATTCCACCGCTACACCAGGAATTCCAATCTCCCCTACCGCACTCTAGTCTGCCCGTACCCACTGCAGGCCCGAGGTTGAGCCTCGGGTTTTCACAGCAGACGCGACAAACCGCCTACGAGCTCTTTACGCCCAATAATTCCGGACAACGCTTGCACCCTACGTATTACCGCGGCTGCTGGCACGTAGTTAGCCGGTGCTTTTTCTGCAGGTACCGTCACTTTTACGCTTCTTCCCTACTAAAAGAGGTTTACAACCCGAAGGCCGTCGTCCCTCACGCGGCGTTGCTGCATCAGGCTTTCGCCCATTGTGCAATATTCCCCACTGCTGCCTCCCGTAGGAGTCTGGGCCGTGTCTCAGTCCCAGTGTGGCCGGTCACCCTCTCAGGCCGGCTACCCGTCGTCGCCTTGGTGAGCCATTACCTCACCAACTAGCTGATAGGCCGCGAGCTCATCCTTGACCAAAATTCTTTCCACCCCAGAAGATGCCTTCCAAGGTCGTATCCGGTATTAGACGTCGTTTCCAACGCTTATCCCAGAGTCAAGGGCAGATTGCTCACGTGTTACTCACCCGTTCGCCACTGATCAGAGAAGCAAGCTCCTCATCACCGTTCGACTTGCATGTGTTAAGCACGCCGCCAGCGTTCGTCCTGAGCCAGGATCAAACTCTCCGTAAATGTTTGACTGCACGAAACCCGAAGGCAACGGCACATCTAGAGTGACTGACCACCGGAATAGGCGGACCAGCCACAAGTTTGAAACTGACAGAACAAATCATTACTGACTTGCTTTGTTGTTTAAATGTTTTCCAAAGGAATCTCCTGATCCTTCACCGCTAGAAACGGATCCAAACCACGAGGTTTTTGGCATTTGACATTGTGCACGCTGTTGAGTTCTCAAGGATCGGACGCACTCGACTTCA
>NZ_SOGD01000031.1:0-9205 GCF_004402345.1 Cryobacterium sp. TMT2-15-1
GGCCGGGGCCGCCGCCGGCGCGGCAGCCGGGGCCGCGGCCGGGGCCCGAGCCGGTGCGGCAGCCGCATCAGCGTCAGCCTCGGCCGGAGCGGGATGGCAGACCGGCGCAGCGGGATCGGCAGCGAGCGGCAGCACATCGGGAACCACATTCGACGGAACAGGTGCCCGCGCCGGAACCGTCGAAGGCGATCCGGGATCCACCGCAGCCGCGGCGCCCGACCCACGTCTCGAGTCCAACCGGGCGCTGCATGAGGCCGATTTGGTGCTGAACGAGTTCCGCCAGCAGCTGCGCGCGGACCTGCGCCAGGCTGCCACACGGTCCGGCGTGCCGACCACGCTCGTGCCGGAACTGCGGGCTCGCCTGGTCGAGGTGCGCGCGGACATCCTCGCCGCCCTGCACCGGTAGCGCGGCCGCCGGCCCGGAGCGGTGCACCAGCACCCCCCACAGAACACCCTCGCCCGCCGCGCGGGTGTTCTGTGAGCGGGCGCGCCCGACACGCCCGCACGTCGGCCGACTCCCCTGGATTTGACAGAGGATTCCAAGGGAGTAGTGTCGTCCCTCGTGACTCCAGAGGGAACCCCCCAGGCACCAGAAACACGTTCACCGAAAAGGTGGATCATCGGCGACCCGCTCTCGACCGAAAAGCTCGACGGCCAGTTGCTGCCCAAGCACCTCGCCCTCCCCATCTTCGCGAGCGACCCGCTGTCGAGCGTCGCGTACGCGCCACAAGAGCTCCTGATGATCCTGACGCTCGGTGGGCTGGCCTTTCTCAGCTTCGCGCCCTGGGTCGCGGCGTGCGTCGTGCTACTGCTCGTCGTGGTCGTCGCGTCGTACCGCCAGCTGATCAAGGCCTACCCGTCCGGCGGCGGGGACTACGAGGTCGCCCACAAGAATCTCGGCGAGAAGGCCGGCCTCGTCGTCGCGTCCGCCCTGCTCGTCGACTACGTGATGACCGTGGTCGTGTCGGTGGCCAGTGGCGTGGACAACATCATCTCCGCGCTGCCGGGCCTCGCGCCGTTCCGGGTGGAGTTCGCGGTCTTCTTCGTGATCCTGCTCGCGGCGGTCAACCTGCGCGGCGTGCACGAGTCGAGCAAGGCTTTCGCCTTCCCCACCTACCTGTTCATCGCCAGCGTGCTGCTGATGGTCGTCGTGGGCCTCGCCCGGGTCGCCCTCGGCGATACCCCGATGGCCGAGTCGGCGAACTACGACGTAGAGGCCCAGAGCCTGGCCCAGTCGGCGTTCATCCTGCTACTGTTGCGCTCCTTCGCGAGTGGGTGCAGCGCGCTCACCGGCGTCGAGGCGATCGCCAACGGGGTGCCCGCGTTCAAGCATCCGAAGGTCAAGAACGCCCAGCGCACCCTGGTGCTCATGGGCGGCATCGCCATCACGCTCTTCATCGGCCTGACCGCGCTCGCCCTGTTCTCGAAGGTGCACTACGCGGAGAATCCCTGCGACCTGATCGGCTGGGAGGAGTGTGCGACTTCCCCGCAGCGCAGCCTGATCGCCCAGATCGCGGCGGCCACCTTCGGCAACAACTCGATCATGTTCTTCGTGCTGCAGGCCGCGACCGCGGCGGTGCTGCTGCTGGCCGCCAACACGGCGTTCAACGGCTTCCCGCTGCTCGGCTCCGTACTCGCCAAAGACTCCTACGCCCCGAAATCGCTCAGCACCCGCGGCGACCGCCTGATCTACTCCAACGGTGTGCTGCTGCTGGCCCTCTTCGCCTGCATCATCCTGGTCATCTACCAGGCCAACCTGACCGTGCTGATCCAGCTCTACATCATCGGCGTCTTCGTCTCCTTCACACTCGGGCAGACGGGCATGGTGCGGCACTGGCTGACCCTGCTGAAGACGAACCCGCCGAACCGGGCATCCATCATCGCGAGCCTCTCGATCAACGGCTTCGGCGCGCTGCTCACCGGCGTGGTGCTGATCGTGGTCACCATCACCAAGTTCACCCACGGCGCCTGGCTCGTTTTCGTTTTGATGCCTGTGCTGTTCACCCTCATGCTCGGCGTCAACCGGTACTACCGCGACGTCGCCAAGGAAATCGAAGTGGATGCCGACACCACCTTCGGCTCGTCGGGCGACCACGCGATCGTGCTGGTCGGCAAGATGCAGAAGCCCGTGCTCAAGGCGTTGGACTACGCGATCGCCGCCCGCCACGAGAGCATCGAGGCCGTACACATCTCCGTCGACGTCGACGAGACCAAAGCGCTCAAACGCGCCTGGGTGCAGCAGAACATTCAGGTGCCGTTGCGCATCGTGCAGTCGCCCTACCGGGATATCAGCTGGCCTCTGATCAGCTACATCAAGGACCGGCGCGAGGACCACGGCTCCGAGGTCGTAACCGTGTACACCCCGATCTACATCGTGGGCCACTGGTGGGAGGGTCTGCTGCACAACCACAAGGCCCGGCGGCTGCGCCAGAAGCTCATGCTCGTGCACGGCGTCACCATTGCCCTGGTGCCGTGGCTGCTCGACTCCTCCGAGCTCATCTACGGCCGGCGCTCCCGACCCGTGCCCGGCCAGGACCGCCGCGGCGAGCCCGTGCGCCCCCGCCCGATCCCGCGCCGCCCGCTCGCTCCGGCGACGAAGGACATCCCGATCCGGCCCACGCCGGTCGTCGGCACGGTTCCGCCGAATTCGCGGCCGTCCGCCGCGCGGCGCCGCAAGAGGAAGTAACGGATGCGCCTTGCTCCCGCCGTCTTTCTCGGCGGTATGGTCGGCACGGGCCTCCGACTCGGCATCGACCAGGCTCTCCCGCACACCGACACCAACTTCCCGGCGAGCACGCTGATCGCCAACACGATCGGCGCGTTCATCCTCGGCTGGCTGGTGGCCGGCCTGTGGACCCGCCCGGGCCTGCCGGCCTGGGTCAAGGCCGCCCTCGGCACGGGCGTCCTCGGGTCGTTCACGACCTACTCCGCCGTCATGGTGTCCTTGGTCGCGCTCGGCGCGGCCGGATTCCCGGCTCTCGGCTGGCTCTACCTGGCGGCGACTCTTCTGCTGGGGTTCGGGGCCGCGGCCCTCGGTCTGCAGCTGGGGGCGCAGCTTCGGCACCGCGTGTTGCCGGACACTCCGGATGCCGGGAGTACTCTGTGAGCACCTGGCTGGTCCTCGGCGTCCTCGTCACCGGTGGCGCGGCGGCGGTCATCCGCTACTTCGTCTCGCGCGCCCTCCCCGTCGGCCCCGGGCGGCTGCCGCTCGGCGTGTTGATCGTGAACGTGGCCGGATCATTGATCGGCGGTGTGGTGCTCGGTCTCTCCGAGCGTGCCGCGGTATCCGCCGACGTGCAACTGATCCTGTTGACCGGGTTCTGCGGCGGCCTGACCACGTTCAGCACCTGGAGCGTCGAGACCGTCGAACTGACGCTCACCGGGCGTCGGCGAGCGGGCATTGTCAACCTGATCGGCACTCTCCTGCTCGGGTTCCTGGTCTGTGGTTCGGGCTACCTTCTCTCCCGCTGAGGTACAGTGAAGGAACGCTGATTGTGAACGTGCTCGGCGAACCGCTGCTTAGGATTTGCATCCGCGGCCCGTTCGGCCCGCCATGCTAAACTGACGGCTAGTTTTCACCATATTCGGCAACTCCCGGGAGACGTTTCTCTCACCCGGCCTGGCATCGTTAGGGGGTCTCGCATGGGGCGCGGCCGTCAAAAAGCAAAGCACACCAAGGTTGCCCGCGAGCTGAAGTACTTCAGCCCGGACACCAACTACAACGCGCTTGAGCGCGAGCTCACCGGGCATCCGGCCACCGACCCGCGCCTCGACGAGGACCTGGCGAAGTGGCCGGAGTACGAGGCCGGCAAGCCCGGCAAAGACGCAGACACCGACGACGAAGCCGACGACCAGTACGTCGACCACTACGCCACCGAAGACGAGCAAAAGCGCGCCTGACGCTCGGCTCGGCTAGTTGTGCTCCCCCGCGGCCCTGTGCCTCAGCGGGTGCGCGCAAATGGCCGCCATCGTTTCACCGATGGCGGCCATTTGCGCGCACCCGCCGCCCGGCGGGGCGCCCCGCCGGGCGCCTTGCTAGAGCGCGTAACCGCCGACCAGGCGCACGGCGCCGCCGTTCACGCCCTTGGCACCCTGCGCAAAGCCCGCGAGATCGTGCGGGGCGGTCGACACGCGGCCCGCCACCCAGGCCGGCACTCCCTCGGTGGCGAGGCGGGCGATGACGGATGACGCCGATTCGGCCGCGACGACGGCGAACATGCCGACACCCAGGTTCCAGGTGCCCTCCGAGCTCTCGAGCGAGGAGCCGGCGAGTTCACTGAGCACCCGGAAGACCGGGGACGGCGACCAGGTCGACCGGTCGACCTCCACCCAGGCGCCGACCGGGAGCACGCGGGCGAGGTTCGCCGCGATGCCGCCGCCGGTGACGTGGCTGAGCGAGTGCACGACGCCGGCGAGCTCCGGGTCGGAGAGCACGCCGAGCAGCGGCCCGGTGTAGAGCCGCGTCGGCTCGAGCAGGACCTCGCCGACCACACCGCCGAAAGCGGCGGACGTGTCGGTGTAGCCGATGCCGCGGTTGGCGAGGATGTGCCGCACGAGCGAGTAACCGTTGGAGTGCAGCCCGGAAGAGGCCAGCGCCACGACGACGTCGCCGTGGCGGACCTTCTCCGCGCCGAGCACCTGGTCGGCTTCCACCACGCCGGTGGCGGCGCCGGCCACGTCGTAGTCGTCCACGCCGAGGAGGCCGGGGTGCTCGGCGGTCTCGCCGCCGACGAGTGCGGTGCCGGTGGCGGCGCAGGCGCGGGCGATGCCCGCGACGATGTCCGCGATCCGCTCGGGGACGACCTTGCCGCAGGCGATGTAGTCGGTCATGAAGAGCGGGCGGGCCCCGACGACGACGATGTCGTCGACGACCATGCCCACAAGGTCCTGGCCGATCGTGTCGTGCTTGTCGATGGCCTGGGCGATCGCGACCTTGGTGCCGACGCCATCCGTTGACGTGGCCAGCAGCGGGCGCGTGTAGCCGGTGAGGAAGGAGACGTCGTAGAGGCCGGCAAAACCGCCGAACCCGCCGAGCACCTCGGGACCGTGCGTGTTCGACACGGCCTCCTTCATCAGGGAGACGGCGAGGTCGCCGGCCGTGGTGTCCACTCCGGCCGCCGCATAGGATGCGTTGCTCATTCTTGTCTTCCTGGGTCGCCGATCGGGGACTTACCCTGTTTGACCAGGGATTCTTCGCGCAGTGCTTCCTGGCGCAGTGAGGTGGGGGCGAGCAGAGGCTCGAATTCCGAGTCGGGGCCCGGGTCGCATCCGTTCGAGGCGGCGGCCGGACGTTCCAGCAGGTTCTTGCCCAGGTGTGCCGAGTCGGGCAGCGGGATCGGATAGACCCCGGTGAAGCAAGCCGTGCACAGGCGTTCGGGCGGCTGCTCGGTGGCGGCGATCATTCCCTCCGGTGAGAGGTAGCCGAGCGAGTCGGCGCCGATAGCCTGGCGCACCTCGTCGACGCCGAGGCCGGTCGCGATCAGTTCCGCGCGGGAGGCGAAGTCGATGCCGTAGAAGCAGGGCCAGGTGATCGGCGGGCTCGAGATGCGCACGTGCACCTCGGCGGCACCGGCCTCCCGCAGCATGCTGACCAGGGCACGCTGGGTGTTGCCGCGCACGATCGAGTCGTCGACGACGATCAACCGTTTGCCCTTGATCACGGCCTTGAGCGGGTTGAGCTTGAGCTTGATTCCCCGCTGGCGGATGGTCTCCGACGGCTGGATGAAGGTGCGCCCCACATAGGAGTTCTTCACCAGACCTTGGCCGAACGGAATTCCGGATGCCTGCGCGTACCCGATCGCGGCCGGCGTGCCGGACTCGGGGGTCGGGATGACGAGGTCGGCCTCGACGGGGTACTCCTGGGCGAGGCGACGGCCCATCTCGACCCGCGCCTCGTGCACGCCGCGGCCGGCGATCGTGGTGTCGGGCCGGGCCAGGTAGACGTACTCGAACACGCAGCCGGCGGGCTTCGCTTCGGCGAAGCGCTGCGTGCGCAGGCCGTCCTCGTCGATGGTGATGAGCTCTCCCGGCTCGACCTCGCGCACGAAGCTGGCGCCCACGATGTCGAGGGCGGCGGTTTCGGATGCGACGACCCAACCACGCTCGAGGCGGCCGAGCACCAGCGGGCGCACCCCCTGCGGGTCGCGCGCGGCGTAGAGGGTGGTCTCGTCCATGAAGACGAGGCAGAAAGCGCCGCGCAGACGCGGCAGAATCTCGAGCGCCGTGGCTTCGAGGGTGTGGTCGAGATCGCCGGTGAAGAGGGCGGTGATCACCGCGGTGTCGGTGGTGTTGCCGCGGGCCAGCTCACCCTCCACCTTCGGGTAGCGTTCGTGCACGAGCTGGAGGAGCTCGGCCGTGTTGGTGAGGTTGCCGTTGTGGCCGAGGGCGACCGTGCCGCCCGAGGTGCGGCCCAGGGTGGGCTGGGCGTTCTGCCAGCTGGACGACCCGGTGGTCGAGTAGCGGGTGTGCCCGACGGCGATGTGGCCGATCAGTGTGCTCAGCGCGGCCTCGTTGAAGACCTGGGAAACCAGGCCCATGTCCTTATAGATCAGGATCTTCGAGCCGTCACTCGTGGCGATCCCGGCCGATTCCTGGCCCCGGTGCTGCAGGGCATAGAGGCCGAAATAGCTGAGCTTGGCCACCTCTTCACCGGGAGCCCAGACGCCGAAAACGCCGCAGGCATCCTGCGGCCCCTTCTCGCCGGGGAGTAGATCATGGCTTAAAAGTCCGTCGCCGCCAGCCAAATCGGTGCCTCTTCTACTATCAGTGCTCGGGGGAAATGTGTGCTGAGAGTTGTGGGGTGACCGGGAGCTTCTCCGTCTCGGTCCGGTGAGCCGTGTTGTAGGGACGGGCGGGTTGAGCTAGTCCCGATCAGAATTCGACGAGTCCGATACGGCATCCGGAGACTCGGAATCGCTCGGACCGACAGCTGTCATTCTATCGACGACGACCGTCTTCCCGCGGCGGGAGATGACACGGTCGATGATGATGGCGACGACGGCACCCAGGGCGACGCCCAGCGTGAGAAACGCGAGCAACAGGAATCCGAAGACCTGGGTAGCCCCGAACTCGGCATTCTCGGGAAACACGACCGTGAGAACCAGGGCCGCGATAGCACCGATCAGGGCGCCGAGGAGCATGAAATTGAAGAAGCGCGGCGAGCGCCGCACGGTGACGGTGGACTTGTCGACGATCGATTCGCCCGCACTCTCACCGGCGCCGGAATCGGACTGCTGCTCGGGCTGTTGGTCTGAGATCACGCGTTCATTCTCGCACGCCAGACCGGTACTGCGGCTGTGCGTTGGCTCTGCCCGGCGGATGCCAGCCTGCCCGGATGAACGGGAGTGCGGTACTCGGGAGCGCGAACATGGACCTCGTCGTGCGGCAGCCGCCGCAGCCGCCGCGGCCGGTGGACGATCCACCACGGCCGAGCCGACCGTCCCGGTCGCGCCTGTCAGGGTGACCACACCCCTCAGGATCCCGTGACCTGTGCGAGCAGTCCAGCGAGTTCGGTCAGAGCGTCATCGGTCAGCGTGTCGAACCATGGTGCGGAGCGTTCTATCGCGAGAGTTTCAAACGCCTCGACCTGGGAACGCGCGGATCCGGTGAGTCTGAGGAGCCGCACCCGTCCGTCCTGGTCGGATGCGAACTGCTCGACCAAGTCATGCTCGCGCAATTGGTCGACGAGTTGGGTGATGGCCCCCGGTGTGACGTGCAACAGTGCGGCAAGCCGGCCGGGAGTGACAGAGTCCTGCGCGTGAGCGAGGACGAAGAGGACATCCAGCTGGGTGCGGGTGAGGACCGTGCTGCCGAACGGAGTCGATCGCGGGCTCGCGATCGACCGCGACAGACGAACGACCGCCGCCAGGACCTCCCCCATCTGCCTGGACCGGTGCGAGGTGAGCAGGTGCGCCGATTGTGTCATGCGCTGATAAACGGCATCTGCCCGATGAAGGTGCGATCCTCCACCTGGGTGAGGATGAAGTCCGCGAGATCATCTCGACTGATCTGGGTGCTCGCATCAACGCCCACCCATCCCACCCGGTAGGTTCCAGCACCCGGCTTCTCGGTCAAGCGCGGACCACGAACGACCGTCCACTCCAACCCGGACGCCTCGAGCACCCGGAGGTGCTGCTCCGCATCGGCGAGAACATGCCCGGACAGGGTCTTCAGCAAGAACCTGATAACGCGGTCTGCTGGCCCGGGCCGGTCCAGTGGAGCGGATAGCCCGCCGCCCGACAGGGTGACGATCCGCTTCACTTCGTGCCGCCCCATGGCGTCCACGATGAGCTGGGTGCCCTCGGCCTGCAGCGTCGGCGGCGACCCCTTAACCTGCCCGAACAGGCTGAGCACGGCGTCTGACCCCGCCACCGTCTGATCCACGGCATCCGCGTCCAACACATCACCGCGAATAATCGTCAGAGCCGGGGACGTGGTGACGAGCCTGGCCGGATCACGCACCAGAGCCCGCACCTCGTATTCCGCGGCAAGAGCGAGCGTCAGAACGCGATGACCGGTCTTACCGGTCGCACCGAACACAGCAATAACTGTCATAGGAATTAGTTTAGTCACTAAATGTTGTGATCGGACGATGCTGCCACCGCACCACAACGACGGGGAAGGTTCACGAGGGAGGAAGGGGGAGTCGCGTCCGAGCCGGAGGTGGGAGGCGTCAGAGAAGCGGCAGGTGCCCGACCAGGTCGGCGCGCTGACCGGAGGCGGCGATGCGACCGGATGCGATGCCATCAGCCCACGAGAGCGTTCCGGTCGCGAGGGCGAGCCAGGTGGGGGCATCCGTCTCAACGACGTTCGGCGGTGTGCCGCGGGTGTGGCGCGGACCGGCGATGCACTGCACGGCCCCGAACGGCGGCACGCGAACCTCGAGTGTGTTGCCGGTGGCCTTCTCGGCGAGCAGCTGCAGCGTGTACCGCACCGCCAGGGCACGGATGTCCCGGCTCGCCTCACCCTGCTGCGCCGCGTATTCGCGCACCGCCGCGCGCCCCACGCCGTCGTCAATCCTCGCTCGTGCCACGCCACCAGTCTGCCTCCTCTCTGCGGTCCGTGCCGGCCGCCCGCTCCTTGCGCCGCCAGCCCACCGCGCGCGCATGCTGCGCCGCTGCGCGCCTGGCACACCATGCGCGTATCGGCGCAGCACGAGCGCAGCGCTCTTGCGCCAGCGCCCGGTGCCCGCCGCCTGCCGCCCGCC
>NZ_SOGD01000043.1:0-12455 GCF_004402345.1 Cryobacterium sp. TMT2-15-1
TGCTCGCCGCCCTCCCGGCCGCCCACGCCCGGGCGGCCCGGGCCGGCCTGGCCGACCGGATGCCGGGCCGCTGAGCCGCGCCGCGGCATCCGCGCTCTGCTGCACGTTGTCGCTCCTCACCCGCCGCGCGGCTGACGTGGTGGTGCTGGACGCCGTGGACCTACACGTGTAAGGTATTTCTTACAGGTAAATGGATGTCGAGGGGAGCGTGAGCACGATGACGCTCGACGAGGAGATCGCCCGGCTGTCCGCACTCGCCAACCCGCACCGGTTCCGCATTATCGCCCTGCTGGCGGAGGAGTCCCTCCATGTGAGTGAGCTCGCCCGTCGGCTGGGGATGTCCCGGGCACTGTTGTATATGCACCTGCAACGACTCGAATCGGCCGGTTACGTGACCGGGCACCTCGAACTCTCCGACGACGGCAAGGCCCTGAAATTTTTCGAGGTCGTTTCGTTCGAGGTCACCACCAACGTCGCACGCATCGTTGCGGCGGTCGCAGCCGATACAGAAAGCACACACTGATGGACAACATTCCCTGGTTCGCCTGGATCGCCATTGTCGGCATCATCGCCGGAGTCACATCGAGCATCGTGGCGGCCGTGCTGCGGTCGCGCGAGAAGCAGGCGGAGTTCGCCGGAGCGGCGGACCTGCGCGGCCTCGTCGAGCAGAGCACCGCGAGCAATCAGGCCGTGCTGGACCGGCTCGCACTGCTGGAGCTCCGCCTCGACTCGATCGAGCGAACCCTGACCGATATCCCCTGACCGATATCCCCTGACCGATATCCCCTGGCCCTGGCCCTGGCCTTGGCCTTGGCCTTGGCTGGTGCCGCGGGCATCCGTCGTCGCTCGTCCCGGCCCATCGTTCCGTTGCGCGGGGGCTGGGCGGGGGCTGCGCGGGGGCGCTCACCCGATTACACTCGTCAGGTGAAGGTTTTGGCAGCAATGAGCGGTGGGGTGGACTCCGCCGTCGCCGCAGCCCGCATGGTAGAGGCGGGACACGAGGTGGTCGGGGTGCACCTGGCCCTCAGCCGGATGCCCGGAACCCTGCGGACCGGCAGCCGCGGCTGCTGCACGGTCGAAGACTCGATGGATGCCCAGCGGGCGGCCAACATCATCGGCATCCCGTACTACGTCTGGGACTTCTCCGAGCGGTTCAAGCTCGACGTGGTTGACGACTTCATCGCCGAATATGCCGCCGGCCGCACCCCGAACCCCTGCATGCGCTGCAACGAGCGGATCAAGTTCGCCGCCCTGCTCGAAAAAGCCCTCGACCTGGGCTTCGACGCCGTCGCCACCGGTCACTACGCCACGATCGTGACGGATGCCGACGGCAACCGAGAGCTGCACCGCGCCAGCGCCTGGGCCAAGGACCAGTCCTATGTGCTCGGCGTGCTCACCCAGGACCAACTGGCGCACTCGATGTTCCCGCTCGGCGCGACGCCGTCCAAGGCCGAGGTGCGAGCGGAGGCCGCGGCGCGCGGTTTCTCGGTGGCGAACAAGCCCGACTCCTACGACATCTGCTTCATCCCCGACGGCGACACCCGAGGCTGGCTGGCCGAGCGCGTGCCCCCGGCGACCGGAGACATCCTCGACCGGGACGGCAACACCCTGGGCACGCACGAGGGGGCGGCCGCGTTCACCGTCGGGCAGCGCAAGGGGCTGCAGATCGGCACCCCGGCGGCCGACGGCAAGCCCCGGTTCGTCCTCGAGGTGCGCCCGATCTCCAACACCGTCGTCGTCGGGCCGAAAGAGGCGCTCGCGATCAAGAAGATCGCCGGCACGAAGTTCACCTGGTGCGGCGTGGCCCCCGCACACCCGGAGATCGCCTTCGACTGCGACGTGCAGATCCGCGCCCACGCCGACCCGGTTCCCGCCGTGGCCCAGATCGTTCCGCTCGAGGCCGGCTCGTCCGCCGAGACCAGCGCGAGCCGCGGGAGCGGCGCCACCACCGAGCTCGTCATCATCCCGACCGAGCCGCTCACCGGCGTCGCACCCGGGCAGACCGCCGTCGTCTACCTCGGCACCCGCGTGCTTGGGCAGTGCACGATCGACCGCACGGTCAGTGCCGTCGAGAGCGCCGTCGAGAGCGCCGTCGAGAGCGCCGTCGAGAGCGCCGTCGAGAGTGCCGTCGCCGCCGCTGATGCCGTCGCCGTCGATGCATAGCCCGGCGTCCGACCCGGCGGCAGACGCGCCCCTGCACATCGCCGCGGCCGAGGTCTCCGACCTGACCCAGCGCATCCTGGAAGCACGGGACGCGTACTACGACCGCAACGAGGCCGTCATCACCGACGCGGAGTACGACGCGTCGGTGCGCCGCCTCGCCGAGCTCGAGCGGGAATTCCCCGAGCTGGCCAGTCAGGACAGCCCGACCCAGACCGTGGGCGGCCGCGCCGAGACCAGCCTGTTCGATCCGGTGCAGCATGCCGAACGCATGCTCAGCCTCGACAACGTCTTCTCGCTCGACGAATTCGGCCTCTGGGCCGCGAAGGTCGAACGGGACGCCGGGCGGCCCGTGCACTACCTCTGCGAGCTCAAAATCGACGGACTCGCGATCAACCTGCGCTACGAGCAGGGGGTGCTGGTCAGCGCCGCCACCCGCGGCGACGGGGTGGTCGGCGAGGACGTCAGTGAGAACGTCGCCTGGGTGCCCGGCATTCCGAGAAAACTGCGGGGCACCGGGCATCCGGCCCTGATGGAGGTTCGCGGTGAAGTGTTCTTCCCGGTCGCCGAATTCCTCGAGCTCAACGCGCAGCAGGTCGCCGCCGGCGAACGCGTTTTCGCGAATCCGCGCAACGCGGCGGCCGGCTCCCTGCGCCAGAAGGCCGAGGGTAAGACCGCGGAACCGCTGCGCCTGATGCGGGCCAGGCTCGGCCGGCTCCGGATGCTGGTGCACGGCATCGGCGCGTGGGCCACCCCGCCGGTTGCGTCCCAATCCGGCGTCTACGAGCTGTTGCAGGGCTGGGGTCTGCCTACCAGCAGCTACTACCGGGTGGAACCCTCCGCGGCTCTCGCGGCGGATTTCATCGCGTACTACGGCGAGCACCGCGCCAGCGTCGACCACGAGATCGACGGCATCGTGATCAAGGTCGACGAGTTGGCCCTGCATGCCGAACTTGGTGCCACCAGCCGGGCGCCGCGCTGGGCGATCGCCTACAAATACCCGCCCGAACAGGTCAACACCAGGCTGCTCGACATCGTCGTCAGCGTCGGCCGGACCGGCCGGGCCACGCCGTTCGCCGTGATGAAGAAGGTGCGGGTCGCCGGTTCCGAGGTGCGCCAGGCCACCCTGCACAACCAGGACGTGGTCCAGGCCAAGGGCGTCCTGATCGGCGACATCGTCGTGCTGCGCAAGGCCGGCGACGTCATCCCCGAGGTGCTCGGCCCGGTGGTCGAGCTGCGCGACGGCACCGAGCGAGCCTTCGTCATGCCGGTGAACTGCCCGGAGTGCGGCACGCCGCTCGCCCCGGCCAAGGAGGGCGACATCGACCTCCGCTGCCCGAACGCGCGCAGCTGCCCGGCTCAGGTGCGCGGCCGGGTCGAGCACATCGGCTCCCGCGGCGCCCTCGACATCGAGGTGCTCGGCGAGGTGGCCGCCGCCGCTCTCACCCAGCCCACCCGTCCGGCGGAGCCGCCCCTGCCCACCGAGGCCGGCCTGTTCGACCTCACCCTCGACGACCTGCTGCCGATCGAGGTCATCGTGCGGGACGCCGAGACCGGGTTGGCCAAGGAAGAGGATGACGGCTCCGTGCGACTGCGCACGCCGTTCCGGCGCAACCCTACGGCCGCCGAGAAGAAGGAGGGCGTCGAGGGACCGCAGGCGTCGTCGAGTGCGCAGAAGCTCCTGCGCGAGATCGAGCTGGCGAAGACCAAGCCGCTGTGGCGGCTTCTGGTGGCCCTCAACATCCGTCACGTCGGGCCGGTGGCGGCGCGCGCCCTGGCCGGCCACTTCGGTTCCCTCAAGCTGATCCGGGCCGCGTCCCGCGAGGAGCTCGCCGAGGTCGACGGGGTGGGCGGCATCATCGCCGACGCCATCATCGCGTGGTTCGAGGTGGACTGGCACCAGGGCATCGTGGAGCAGTGGACGCTGGCCGGCGTTCAGTTCCGCATATCGGGACATCCCGGTCCGGGAGCCGCTGCGGCGGCAGGGGGAGTGCTGGCCGGGCTCACGGTGGTGGCCACCGGCTCGATCGAGGGCTACACCCGGGAAGAGGCGCAGGAGGCGATCATTTCCGCCGGGGGCAAATCCGCCGGGAGCGTGTCGAAGAATACCGACTTCGTGGCCGCCGGTCCGGGCGCGGGGTCGAAGCTGGCCAAGGCGGAGGCGCTCGGCCTGCGGATCCTCGACGCCGCCGAATTCCACCAGCTGGTCACGAGCGGCCCCGAGTCCCTGGCCGAGACCACGGCCGACGCCGACGCCGACCCGGCTTGATTCAACGGCTCTCCTCGCCCGGCACCTCTGACGCGTCGACCCAACCGAGCACCATCCGGGTGAACAAATCCACATCCTCGATGCTCCAGACATGGTGCATGCCGGGTGCGGTCCAGGTGCGAGTCTGCGGCAGGTGGGCGAGCAGCGCGGGAAAGCTGTCCCGGACGACGCGGGACTCCCGTTCGCCCGCCACCGCCAGCAGGGGGCCGCGGTAGTCCTGCAGCCTCTCCGGGACGCCGCCGCGGTTCACCTCGGCGAAGACGCGCCGGGCATTGTCGGTTCGGAGACTCAGACCGTGTTCCACGAAGAGGTCGACCGCGTCGGAGGGCAGGCCGAAAGCCTTCGCCTGGGCCCGCCAGTACCAGGGGCGGTGCCAGAGCCGCAGTTGCATCGTGCTCAGGAGACGGGCTGTGCCGTGCACCCCGGTGAGCGGCACGCCGGACACCAGGCACGAGTGCAGCAGTCCCGGGTGCCGGGCCATGACGTGCGTGGCCACCAGGCCGCCCAGGGACAGCCCCACCAGATGGGCCCGGCCGCCGCGCGCGTGCGCGGCGATGATGCCGGCCACATCGTCGGCGGTCTGACCGAGGGAAAGCCAGTCCTCTCCGGCCCGGTCACCGAAACCGGGCAGGTCGGGCGTGAGCAGGTGCCGGTCGGTCATTCCCTCCACCTGCGGTCTCCAGGACCACGACGCGACGTTGCCGCCGTGCAGGAACATGATCGTGTCGGTCCCCGTGGTGTCAACGCCGTGCTGCAGGGGATAGCGGGATTCCAGACGGCGGCGGGGAGGGCTCATCCGAGGGCTTCCTTCGTCTCGACCAGCCACGCGAGTTCCGCTTCGGCGTGGAGGATTCCGTTCCGCAGCGTTGCGAAGCGCAGCCTGCGTCCGAGGTCGTCCGGGGCACGATCATCGGGCTCGCGGTGGGCCTGCTCCTGCTCGGCGACGGAACGCAGTGCGGCCAGCATCGCGGTGGCCTGGCCGCGCCGCGCCCGCAGCAGTGCCCGGGTGGCCGGCACCCCCAGGGTGCCGACGAAGAACATCCTCATCAGGAACGCGTCGTGCGAGGTTTCGGGTTCCAACGGCGCCCGCAGCCAGTCGCCCAGAGCCGCCCGGCCGGCCGAGGTGATGTGGTGCTCGCGCCGGTCGGGGCGTCCCTCCTGAGGAATGACCTCGACGTCGGCGAGTCCGTCGGCGACCAGTGCCGCCAGCGTGCGGTAGATCTGGGATTGGTCGGCGGACCAGAAATGGGCGACGGATGCCTCGATGCTCTTTTTGAGGTCGTATCCCGTCATCGGTGCGAGGTCCAGGATCCCGAGGAGGGCGATTTTCAGCGACATGTTTATATAAGATCACACCTATACAGGATGATGCAAGTATTAATTTTGGCGCAATTGACCCTCGATCGGGGGTCTCCCGGACCCGCTGTGGGGGCACGGCCGCACCATCCGTTTCAGTAGTCTGGAGACGCAATGCTTGTCTGTTAGGGGCCGGGTTGTTTTGCTACTCGGTGTTCGTGAGGGGACGTGCCCAGGTTTGCTGTTAGAAGCGGCGGTTCTAACGCTCTCTCTGGCTCTCAATGGAGTCAGTGAGACCTCTGGCGCGCTCGCTCTCAGCACCACAGTCCAGGGCCAACCGGTGCCGAACCGGGGCGCCGAACCCGCCGCGGCGGAACCGTTGTGGCTGAACCTGTCGGCGCGCACCGGCACGTCGGTCGGGGTACCCGGCGCCGGCGACCCGCGGGTTTCCGCGCAGCCGATCGCATCCGTGCCGAGGTCCGCCACGGTCGCCACGGTCGAATCCGTGCGGGGGTTGACCGGAGCCAACCTGCTGGCCGGGCTGTCCACCCTCTCCGTGGCCGACCTGGCCGCGTTCGTGGAGCAGGCCCCCGGCCAGGTCGACGCCCTGTTGACGGCGCCGCCCGCAGCCTCCGCGGTGGCCGGCCTCTGGACGGAACTCGGCGCTTCCGAGCGTTCGTCGCTGCTGGCTGCCGCACCCAAGCTCGTGGGCAACCTGGAGGGCGTCCCCTTCCGGGAGCGGGGCAGGGCCAACGCCCGCTACCTCACGCAGAGCCTGGCCGACGTCACCCAGCGGCTGTCCGACGCGACCGACGACAGCGAGCGCACGCAGCTCAACCGAGAACTCGCCGTCCTGACCCAGGTCAAGGCGGCACTGAGCACCCCCGACGGCGCCCCGCGCCGTTCCTTGATCCTCCTCGACCCCGCAGGCGGCGGGCGTGCCGCAATCGCCCTCGGCAACCCGGACACCGCCGAATTCGTCACCTATCTGGTACCCGGCATGAACTACACCGTGGAGCAGCAGATCGTCAACTGGGCCGACACCGCAGACGCCGTGTACACGGAACAGATCGCGGTGCTGCGCGGGGGGGCGCCGTCCGGGCACGCCCTGACCGGCGGCATCCGCGCCGCCGGCGTCGCCACGATCGCCTGGATCGGCTACGAGGCCCCCACCGTGTTCACCGTGGGCGGGACGGGCCTCGCGGAGGTCGGCGCCGACTTCCTGGAGCAGTCGGCTCTGGGCATCGCGGCCGACCGAGGCACGCGTCGGCCCTTTGTTTCGGTGCTCGCACACTCGTACGGGTCGACCGTGGCGCTCACGGCGCTGGCCCGCGGCACGTTCGGGGTGGACGCCCTGGTGCTGGTGGGGTCCCCGGGCAGCCAGGTGCAGTCCGTCGACAGCCTGAGCGTCGCGCCGGGCAGTGTCTATGTGGGCAGCGCCGACTGGGACCCGACCGTGAACAGCGCTTTCTTCGGCAGCGATCCCGGCGCGGAGTCGTACGGAGCGAACACCCTCGGCGTGTCCGGCGGGAACGATCGGATCACCGGCTCCTGGCTGAACGGATCGGTCGGCCACAACGCCTACTTCGACGTTGGAAGCGAGTCCCTGCACAACATGGCGTTGATCGGAACCGGCAACGCGGATCTTGTCACCGACGGCTCCGAATAGAATTGGGGAATCCACCCCCGACGATCGTACGGAGCAACATGTCTGAAATCACGGCCGAGCAGGTTGCCCATTTGGCCAACCTTGCCCGGATCGACCTCAGCTCGGAGGAGATCGCCCGCCTCACGACCGAACTCGGTCAGATCGTTGACTCGGTCGCGAAGGTAGCCGAAGTGGCCACGCCGGATGTGCCGGCGACGAGCCACCCGATGCCGCTGACCAATGTCTTCCGCGCCGACACGGTGGTCCCCTCGCTCACGGTCGAACAGGCGCTCTCCGGGGCTCCCGACCGGGACGGCGACAAGTTCCGCGTGCCCGCAATCCTGGACGAGGAGTAAACCATGACCAACGTGATCAAGTTGTCCGCCGCCGACCTCTCGGGTCTGCTTGTCGAACGGTCCATCAGCTCCGTCGAGGTGACCCAGGCCCACCTGGACCAGATCGCGGCCGTCGACACCGGTGTGCACGCGTTCCTCCACGTGGCCGGCGAGGCCGCGCTCGCCGCCGCAGCCCGCGTCGACGCCCGGCGTGCCGCCGGCGAGGTGCTCGGGCCGCTCGCCGGGGTTCCGATCGCCATCAAGGACGTACTCGCCACCATCGACATGCCCTCGACCGCCGGTTCCAAGATCCTCGAGGGCTGGATCCCCCCATACGACGCCACCGTGGTCAGGCGCGTGCGCGACGCCGGGCTGATTCTGCTCGGCAAGACCAACATGGACGAGTTCGCGATGGGCTCGTCGACCGAATTCTCCGCCTACGGCCCGACGCACAACCCGTGGGACTTCGACCGGATCCCCGGCGGCTCCGGCGGTGGCTCCGCGGCCGCGGTCAGCTCCTTCGAGGCGCCGCTGGCACTCGGCAGCGACACCGGCGGCTCGATCCGCCAGCCGGCCGCCGTCACCGGCTCGGTCGGCGTCAAGCCCACCTACGGCGGTGTGTCACGCTACGGCTCGATCGCTCTCGCATCCTCGCTCGATCAGGTCGGCCCGGTGACCCGCACGGTGCTCGACGCCGCCCTGCTGCACGACGTGATCGGCGGGCACGACCCGCTCGACTCGACGTCGCTCACGGACACCTGGCCCTCGATGGCGGCCGCCGCACGCGCCGGCCTCGCCGACGGGGCGCTCACGGGGGTGCGGGTCGGCGTGATCAAGGAGCTGAGCGGCGACGGATTCCAGGCCGGAGTCGCGCAGCGCTTCACCGAGACCCTCACGCTGCTTTCCGCGGCGGGCGCCGAGATCGTCGAGATTTCCGCCCCCAGCTTCGAGTATGCGATCGCTGCCTACTATCTGATCCTTCCGGCAGAGGCGTCGAGCAACTTGGCGCGCTTCGACTCGGTGCGTTTCGGAATCCGGGTCAACCCGGAAGACGGCCCGCTGACCAGCGAACGGGTCATGGCGGCCACGCGCGACGCGGGCTTCGGCCCCGAGGTCAAACGCCGCATCATTCTCGGCACCTACGCCCTCAGTGCCGGCTACTACGACGCCTACTACGGCAGCGCGCAGAAGGTGCGCACGCTGATCCAGCGCGACTTCGACGCGGCCTTCGCGAAGGTCGACGTGCTGGTGTCGCCGAGTGCGCCGACCACCGCGTTCAAGTTCGGCGAGAAGATGGCCGACCCGATGGCCATGTACCTCAACGACGTCACCACGATCCCGGCCAACCTTGCCGGGGTCCCCGGCATGAGCCTGCCGATGGGACTCGCGCCCGAGGACGGCCTGCCGGTCGGCCTGCAGATCATGGCGCCCGCGAAAATGGATGCCCGTCTCTACAGCTTCGGAGCCGCCGTCGAGGCGCTGCTCGAAGCATCCTGGGGGCACACCCTCCTCAGCCGGGCGCCGGAACTGGCGCCGAGTGACATGTTTGCCGGCACAGCGTTTACAAGCACAGAGGGAGCCGTCTGATGAAGAAGGCCGAACTGATGGACTACGACAAGGCTCTGGAGCTGTTCGAGCCGGTGCTCGGCTTTGAGGTGCACGTCGAGCTCAACACCAAAACAAAGATGTTCTGCGGCTGCGCGAACGAGTTCGGCCAGGGTGCCAACACCAACACCTGCCCCACCTGCCTGGGTCTGCCCGGAGGGCTGCCGCAGGTGAACGCGAAGGCCATCGAATCGAGCATCCGTTTGGGGCTCGCCCTCGGCTGTGAGATCGCGGAGTACTCGCGGTTCGCCCGCAAGAACTACTTCTACCCGGACACCGCGAAGAACTTCCAGACTTCGCAGTATGACGAGCCGATCGCGTTCAACGGTCAGCTCACGATCGAACTCGAAAGCGGACGCCTGGTCACGGTCGACATCGAGCGCGCTCACATGGAGGACGACGCCGGCAAGCTCACCCACGTGGGTGGGGCGACCGGTCGCATCCAGGGTGCCGACTACTCGCTGGTCGACTACAACCGCGGCGGAGTGCCGCTGGTCGAGATCGTCACCCAGATGATCGAGGGCGGCGAGGCGGACTCACCCGAGATCGGCCGCACCTACGTTGCCGCCATCCGCGAGATCGTGAAGGCGCTCGGCGTCTCCAACGCCCGGATGGAAGAGGGCAACGTGCGTTGCGACGCGAACGTGTCCCTGCGCCCGCGCGGCTCGAACGTGCTCGGTACGCGCACCGAGACCAAGAACGTGAACTCGCTGCGTTCGGTCGAGCGGGCTGTGCGGTACGAGATCCAGCGTCAGGCTGCCCTGCTGCACGCCGGTGGAACCATCACCCAGGAGACCCGGCACTGGCATGAGGACACCGGCATCACCTCGGCCGGTCGGCCCAAGTCCGACGCCGACGACTACCGGTACTTCCCGGAGCCCGACCTCGTTCCCATGGCCCCGTCGCGGGAATGGGTGGAAGAACTCCGCGCCACCCTGCCGGAGCCTCCGGCCGCCCGCCGCAAGCGGCTCCAGGCCGATTGGGGCTTCGCCAACCTCGAATTTCAGGATGTCGTCAACTCCGACCTTCTCGACGCCGTCGAGGCAACCATCGCAGCCGGCGCCGCAGCTCAGGCCGCCCGCAAGTGGTGGACCGGCGAGGTTGCCCGCCTTGCGAACGCCTCCGGTGTGTCCGCCGACTCGCTTGTACAGCCGGCGCAGGTCGCCGCATTGATCGAACTCGTCGTGGCCGGAACGCTCACCGACCGCCTGGCCCGGCAGGTGCTCGAGGGCGTCATCGGCGGCGAGGGCACTCCGCTCGAGGTCGTCGAGTCCCGCGGCCTCGCGGTCGTCTCGGACGATGGCGCGCTGATCGCGGCGATCGATGAGGCTCTGGCCGCCCAGCCCGACGTACTGGTCAAGATCCGCGACGGCAAGGTTCAGGCTGCTGGAGCCGTGATCGGCGCCGTCATGAAGGCCATGCGCGGACAAGCGGATGCCGCCCGCGTGCGTGAGCTCGTGCTCGAGCGTGCCGGAGCGGCCGAGTAATGGGCCTGCGGAACACGCGCCAACCTGCCGCCGACGGGTACCCCGGTTCCCAGCCGGGTGCCCTCGGTGTGGGAGCGCAGGTCGTGGTGCGCTTGGATCGTGGTCGGTATCCGGACTCCGACGCCGAAGACCCGAGCGGCGTGATCGTGGCGGCCGGAGAACTCCAGGGTGCGGCCCTGTACGCCCCCGTGTCCGGACGGGAAAGCGTATGGGTCGTGGAGTTCGACGAACCCTTCTACGGTCTCGACGGTTCTGGCCCGCACGCGTCGGCTCGGGTGGCGCAGAGCTCGCTCGAAGCCGCCCCCGAGGCGTAACCGTCGTGGAGCAGGAACTGGAGCAGGAGCGCCCGGCGACCGCGCGGGACATCCGTCGCTGGCGCCGCTACCTGGCAGACGAACGGGCCGAAGCGACGGTGTACCGCGACCTCGCCGGTCGCCGTAGCGGCGAGGAGCGCGAGATCCTGCTGGCTCTGGCCGACGCCGAGGGGCGCCACGAGCAGCACTGGCGGCACCTTCTCGGTGACCAGGTCGGAGCCCCGCGCCGGGGCGCGATCCGCACCCGTTTCCTGGGGCTACTGGCCCGCAGGTTCGGATCGGTGTTCGTGCTTGCCCTCGCCCAGCGTGCCGAGGCCCGCTCCCCGTATGACGCCGATGCCGACGCCACCGAGACCATGGCCGCCGACGAGCGCATCCACGAGGAGGTCGTGCGTGGGCTGGCCGCTCGCGGCCGGCAGCGGCTGGCTGGCACGTTCAGGGCCGCGGTCTTCGGGATCAACGACGGCCTCGTCAGCAACCTGGCCCTGGTGCTGGGCATCGGCGCCACCGGAGTGCCCGCCGCCACGATCCTCTTCACCGGTATCGCCGGTCTCCTCGCCGGGGCACTCTCGATGGGTGCCGGCGAATATGTCTCGGTACGGTCCCAGCGTGAGCTTCTCGAAGCCTCAACGCCGAATCCGGCGTCCCGGAACGTGCTGGCCCATCTCGATCTGGCTGCGAACGAGTTGACCCTGGTCTATCGCGCGCAGGGGATGTCGCCGGAGAAGGCCGAAATCCATGCACGCGAGGTTCTGCGCACGGTGGCCATCGCGACCGGCTCGGTCGACGTCAAGAAGACCGGCGGCCTGGCTCCGGCGGTCGACGAGCACGAGGCCATCGGCACGGGAATCGGAGCGGCCACGTCGAGTTTCTGCTTCTTCGCCTCCGGGGCGATCCTGCCGGTGCTGCCGTATCTGTTCGGCCTCGACGGGATCACCGCGGTCATCGTGGCCGCCGTGCTCGTGGGGCTCGCCCTGCTGGCCACCGGTGCCATCGTCGGTCTGCTCTCGGGCGGGCCGCCCTGGCGGCGCGCCATCCGTCAGCTCATCATCGGTTTCGGTGCCGCCGGCGTCACCTATCTGCTGGGTCTTCTCTTCGGAACCTCGATCGCCTAACGCGGCTCCCGAGCCGGCCGGTAATTGAGCCGCCCCGGTGGTTGAAATTGTCGAAACCCCGCTCAGAACGGGGCCGGATCGTCCCTGGCCAGCGGTCGAACGGTCGGCTTCGATCCCGGCCGCTTCCCCGGTGGGCGGATGATCGTGGCTGGCTCACTGATGAACGTGCGCCCGGTCGGCGAGGTCCACTTCAGGGTTCCGTCCGGGAGGTGCGTGTAGGTCCACC
>NZ_SOGD01000047.1:0-12462 GCF_004402345.1 Cryobacterium sp. TMT2-15-1
CTCGGCGACCCGGGTCGAAGGCAATCCTCGCAGGCGAGCCAGCGACAGGAGATTCTTTCGAGCCGAGAGCCCCGGAACAAATGACGGTGCCTCGATGAGTGCTCCGACGTCGTGTGCGTAGCGGGCGGGGTTCGTGGTCGAGTGGCCGAATACGGTGGCCCGGCCCGATGTCGGTGGAATGAGCCCGAGCAGGATGCGGATCAGAGTCGACTTGCCGGACCCGTTGGGGCCAAGGAGGCCAACCACGCCGCCCCGGGGAAGAACCATGCTGACGCCATCAAGCGCCGTGAGACTGCCGAACTGGCGCAGTAGGCCGTCGGTGGTGATGGATGCCGCGGACGTGTCCGCTTCGATAGGTGATGTGAGCACTCACTCACATTAGACCGCACAATCGCATTGGGCAACCTTCTGCGGGACGATTGCCCCAAAGAGGATGGCTGACAGCCAAGGCCTCGTGTCAGCGGCTGCTCGTATGGGCTGGTCGCCCGTTACCCCAAACGCGATGGTGGGTGGGCACGACAGAATTCGCGCACGGCGTTGTTCACCGGTTCGGGCCGCTCGAGACTGCTCATGTGGCCTGCGCCCTCGATCGTGACAAGTGTCGTGTCCGGGATCGCCTCCTCGAACTGGCGGGCCACGCTGAGCGGCGAGCGAGCATCAAATTGTCCCCAGATCAGCAGCGCCGGAACTGATATGTGAGGCAGCAAGTCGCTCAAGTCGGTCTCGGCCATAATGTCAAGTTGGTACCCGAGGGTGGCGGGGCGGACGTCGGCTGCGATGGCGGCGAGCAGAGGCACAACCTTCACAGGCGGATCGCCAGCGAAGAGTCCGGGAAGCGTGGGGTCGAAGTCCTCCGGCGGCGCGGCGAGCATCTGGCGGGCATGTGCGACCCGCGCACGTATCTCGTCTGCGGGCAGCGATCCCTTCCAGCCGGCGTAGGTGTCGATCATGATCAGGGTCGCGACGAGCCCGGGATGGCGGCGGTAGAGCTCAAGCGCCACAGTGCCACCCCAGGACAGGCCTGCGACGTGCGCGGGCCCGAGCTCAAGCGTTTTGATCAGCCTTGCGAGCCCGTCCGCAAAGCCTGCTAAGCCGAAGCCCTTCGGAAGGTCGGAGGACCGGCCAGACCCTGGCCCGTCCCACGCCACGACAGTGAATTCGTCGGCCAGGCCGGCAAGCTGCGGTTGCCAGATGCGACTGTCCTCAGCCGCGCCATGGACGAAGACCAGGGGCGACCCCTCACCGACCCGCTCGTAGGCGATCTGGACGCCATCTGCCTCGACAAACTCCACGTTTGAACCATACTCAGGCCCGGACAAGGTGTCGCGTCAGGAACCCTTGTCGACGACCATGCACCACCTCTCGTTCGCGAAGCGACGTTTGGCGTCGAGTTCCACAGTGCAGCCTGATCGAAGGTAGCGGCAGCCATTTCTCCACCTCGTCCGGCGCCTATCCAGTCGCTATTTCGAGCAACTATCGATGAAGGCACTGGTGGACTCATTGAAGTCGCTCAGCACTGGCTGTTCCAGAGTTCCCGCGGATCGCTTCTGCATGATGTCAGCGGCGTTCCTCACGAGACTGCTGAGGTCTTGTGTCTGGCCGCGATCGCTTTCGCCGGCGTTCTCTCGAAGGACCGCCGCCCAGCTGACTACGAGTTGCTCATCGGCACTTTGGGCGGCCTTGCCCGCATCGACCGTGTTGCCGTCAACGCTCCAAGCGATATATGCCGCTTCGGTCGCGTCGAATGAGGGGCCAATGCCGGCCGGTATTGACGAGCATGCGGTGAGCAGCACCAGGCCGATGGACACCCCTACAGCTGTCCCGACAATCGGGACATTCCGACCGCGTCGTCGTTTCATGCGCACCCCCGGAAGTTACGGGCCGTTTGGCCTCGGTAATGATCGACTCTAGATGGCTCATTGTGGACAGGAGCGACCGTCTGGACTAGTTCTTTCGAAGTTCATGTTTGATTCCGCTCTGCCTGCGCGTACTGGAAGTGCGCGCGATTGACGTCGCGTTAGACGCATCGTCCAGCCTGATTCACGGGGCGACGTATTGCCGGGTGATAACCGGCTCGCCCGACGTCCGGCACTGACACGCGCGACCTGGGCGACCGCTACGTCCTCGGCGGCCTGAGCGAGCGTGCGTGTACACCGCAGGGTCAAGGAGCACCACGCCAAGACCGCGTCGTGGACCACAATGGGGACTTCCAAAGTTTTTGGGGGGAGTGACGTTTGGGAACCTTCAGCGCGCCGGTGCCGCAGGTTGGTAACGGAGTCCAGCCGAGGGAGTCACTTTTCGGGGTTGACGATCAGGAAGTCGCCGAGCTTCGTCCACCCGTTCGGGATGATGTCGTCGGCAACCACGACTCTGGCGCTGCCCGTCCCGGAGCTGCTAACCCACAAACGTGTTGCGTTGACATCTGATGCGCAGCTTGATGCTGCACCCTCCGTCGGGTTGGAGATCACGAGGCAGTAGCCCGGTGCCCCGGAGACCGGATCGAGGTGCTTCGTGAGGAAGTAGCTGACACCAGCGAGGTCGCCGACGAAACGGCTGGATTCGGGATCGCTCGTCGCGTCTTCGACCCCGGACGGGAGCACGTCGTCCGGGCCGCTCTCGGCGGCCAAGAAGCTTCGGATCTGCGAGATCGAATCATCGGGTGCGCACCCGGTGGGGACCAGAGCCGCCGTACAGATCAATGCGCCCGCCCGAACCCCTAAACGAACCATTGCCCACGCTCCAGTCCTGTTGTCTGTCCCGACGGTGCCGTGTCGCAGCGCATATTGTGATGACATCCGCGCCAGGTTCTTGGCTCGCGCTGACCGGAGGTGCGTTCGATGAACGAACGCTCAGTGCCGCGCTTGTCTCGCGAAAGACGGTCCGGCTGCGGGCCGCTTGCGCGCCGACGGGCCGAGCTCCGTCGGCGCTTATTCAGTCAGTAGCCGTTCCAAAGTTTGTAACGCTTGGCTAAAGAACACCGGATTGGTGTGTTCGTAGTAGTGCAGGCCACCAATCGCCATCTCGAAAGCCCAGCCGCGTCCGCGCTCCTGGGCCGCAACGTCGAGCCCCATTGCGGTGACGAATGTACTGCGTGCCGGTTCCTCGAAGAGAACCCACGCAGGTTGGAGATCTGCAGCCGGATCGCCAATTGCCGGCATTCCAACATCCACCATGCCCGTGAGCACACCGTTGTTCATGAGGAAATTGCCAGGCATCGGGTCGCCATGGATGCGCAGCGGAGGGTCGATATGTGGTCGGGCCGAAAGCGCCCGCTCCCACACGGCAGTCGCCCTCACCCGATCGATGAGATGGGCTGATCGGTCAATCGACTCCCGCACCCAGGTCGTGTCGGCGAGCGGGCTTCCCCCTCGACCCACGCCATTCCACGGCCGACCGTCCGACCGCACCGACTGAATCGAACCGATAACAGTTGCGAGGTCAGTCGCGAGACGAACATCCCGAGACACTGTTAATCGGTCGAGTGATCTTCCCGGCAACCATGTCCAGAGGGACCAGACACCCGCGTACCCTTCAAACGGTTCACCGACACCAATCAGCTGTGGCACGGCAATGTCGAGAAGGTCGGTGAGAATGACCGCGTGCTCCTGTTCACCGCGAGCATTCTCTCGTGCGACATCCGAATCGGTCGGCACAAGCGGCAGTCGGGCGACGACGTGCTTTCCGACTCGAAACGGTGCGACAACGGTGCCGGCTGACTCGACACTCTCTACGGGCAACCCAGCAAAATCGCTGAACTGCGCCGCGATCGCAGAGGCCACTTCGTCCGCGGCAAGCTCCACTTGACCCTCATGCATCACATAGTTCATCCTCACATGCACGGCGCCCGTAAGCCGGACGTCCAAGGCAGCAGATTCGGCGCCAGTTCACCGAAGTTCCAATATCTCGGGGGAGTGGCGTTTAGGAACCCTCAGCGGGACGTTGCCCGAAGCGCCATCGGCTTCCGGTCAGCCGGAAGCGGCGAGGTGCCAGCCCGCGGTGTCGCACTGCCTGTCATCGTTGTTGCCGGCGGCCAACACTGACCCATCGGCGCGAAGTCCGAGCGTGTGCGTAGAACCGGCCGCAACCGCCACAACTTCACGCCAAGATGCAACATCGCACTGGCCGCGACTGTTGTCGCCGGCAGCGAGAACTCGGCCCCCTGCGACAATGGCAACCGTGTGACAACTGCCCGCTGCCACGGCTACGGCATCGCGCCACACGGCGATGTCCTCGACGCCGGACGTTCGGTCTCCCGTCGCGACCACATGCCCGTCTCTGGTTAGGGCGACGGTATGCAGATATCCCGCCGCCACCGCCTGCAGATCGTGCCATCCGGTCACCTCGCATTGGCCCCTGCGGTTGTTTCCCACAGCTACGGCCGTGCCGTCTGCCCGAAGCCCAATGGAGTGCCAGTCGCCCGCTGCGACGGCGACCAGCTCGTTCCACTCATCAACATCGCACGCCCCTTCGCTCTGTCGACCAGCCGCGCGCGCTGTCCCGTCTGCGAGGAGCGCGAGTGTGCGTCGCCAACCGGCGGCGATACCTACGACGTTCGTCCAGCTGTCGACGTCGCACTGTCCGTTGTTGTTCCAGCCGGTCGCTACGACGGTGCCGTTTTCAAGCAACCCCACCGTGTGGGATCGCCCGGTGTTGGACGCCGTGTGCACGTTGCCGACTGCGACTGCGACGATGCCGCTCCACCGCTCGACGCGACGCTCTTCCGCCTTCGGGATGCCCGCGGTCAGCACCGACCCATCCGCGGTCAGGCCAACGGAGTGACGCCGCCCTGCGGCGATTCGAGCGCGGAAGGATTGCTTAGTCATCTATAGATCGTCCCAGGAGTCCTGACGAAGGACATCAGTTTTTCGTCGGTTGTGCTCCTCAGGGGTGCGGACATATGGAGTGGCGAATCGCTCACGATCGTTATCGATGTGATCAAAGCGCCCGCAAGCCGAACGCCGGGATACAGCGGAGCGGGCGCGCTGGGGAAGGTCTCGCCGTGTAGCCCCGCAGTGGGCCGTTGCGGTTCTTTGGGCGGCTGCGACCGGTTAGTCGTCCTCGGCTGACTCGGCGAACGCCGTCTTGGTGGAGGAGTACCAGTCCATTGATTGTCTTGGGTGCTTCCAACGATCTTTCATTTCCTTATGTGCTTGCTCGTGGGTGGTGTCTCCGGCCTTGACGGCGACTTTGAGATGGCGGTCTTGGGCCTTGATAACTTCATCAGCCGTTTTGCCGAGCAACGGTTCTTCGCAAGGGCCGCCCAGCTGGCGGCAGGTCATTGTTTTCATTGATTCGAATCCTGACTGTGAACGCGTCGCCCCGTTTGAGGTTTGCTACCTGTATGACGGTGGAGCGCCAGCAGGTGTGACCGCTAAGGGGTTCGATTGTTGCAGGCCGCCGGTCAGCTCCGCTGCACTCCTGCATCACGGCGGATGAGGTGCTCCAAAATGGCCGGGTCGGCGCGGAAATCGATCCGATCGACAACCCCGTCGACGACCGTGAAATCGAACGCGACCCGCGGCGAGCCACGATGAAACCATGCCGCGCCCGGGCGGCCGTCGATGAACACGGGCAACGCGGCTTTGGCCGCGCCGTTGAACATCGCTGCGACTACGCTCCGTCCTTCTATCCGGGTTGGCGTTCCCGCCAAGATCGCCGCTTCATCACCGGCGACCACCACCCCCGGCGCCAGCAGCGCCAAAAGCTGCTCAAAATCGCCCTGCCGGGCGGCGGCGAGGAACGCATCCACAACTTCCCAGTCAGCTCGGCGGCGCGGTGCGCCTTCCGGGCGGACCTTGCTGCGCGCTCTCGAAGCGAGCTTGCGTGCAGCGGCGGGAGTGGTTCCGAGCATCGCGGCGATCGTGGGGAAATCGAAGCTGAAGCTGTCGTGGAGCACGAACGCTACCCGCTCGCTTGGTGTGAGGCGGTCCAAGACCACCTGGAGCGCAATCCCAACCGTGTCGGCCAGGGCAAGTGTGTCGGCTGGATCTTCAGTCAGCGAAGGGAACGCCAGATCGTCGACGAGGACCGGTTTCGGGGCGCGCAGCCTGTCCAAACAGAGCCGCGTGGTCACCGTGGTCAGCCAGCCGGGCAGGTTGTCAATGACAGCCTCGGTGGAGTGAAGGCGCAGCCACGCTTGCTGGACGATGTCTTCGGCCTCTGCGTCGTCCCGCAGGATTCGCCCGGCAATACGCAACAACCGGGTGCGCTCCCGCTCGAAAGCTGCAGTCTCGTCCATGAGGGTCACGCTTTCCGTCGAGGTCTCATACTATGGGTGACGTGCTGGCTGCGCCCGGTGTGACGGAAAGGTAGCGGAGATTCCGATGACGTCGATAGATGAGATCATTGCCGCACTAGGCGACTGGCGTGGCGACATGCTGGCCCACATTCGCGGCTTGATCCTTGAGGCCGAGCCGAACGTGGTCGAAGAGACCAAATGGCAGAAGGCGACCAACCCGCTCGGCGTGCCGACGTGGAGTCTCGATGGGCTCATCTGCACCGGCGAGACCTACAAGGACAAGGTCAAACTCACCTTCGCGAAAGGCGCCTCGCTCGACGACGCCGATGAACTCTTCAACGCCAGCCAGACCGCAGGCGTGAGGCGAGCCATCGACCTACACGAGGGCGACAAGATCAACGCCACAGCCTTCCAAGAGCTCGTCCGCGCAGCGGCCACGCTCAACAAATCGTAGGCGAGCGAACCCGATCGATTCAGTGAGCCCAGGCGGCGATTGCCGAGCCGTGCCGAGGAGCACACTGCGCCCACCGACCAAAGACGGTATTCGCGCGCTCTCGCGCAACCTCCCACAGGGGCTTCGCTGTCGCTGCTCAGCTTAAGCCTCGTTGGCTGCCCACGAGGATCGCTTTGATCGACCGATAGACGTTCCGTAGGCCGGACGTCTACGGACGCAGATTCGGCGCCAATCCGCCGAGGTTCCGAAGTGTCGGGGGAGTGGCATTGGGGAACCCTGAGCGGGCCGATTCCCTGTCGACCTGTTGCTAAACGATCGATCCGTAGAGTCTCCAAACGAGAGCACGTTCCTCGCGTGAGCGGGTTGACGAATCGCCGCCCGTCACCAATAATTAGGCATGTGCCTAAGTATTATGATGACCTCGATACCGTGCTGCGCGCTGTCGCGGATCCCACGCGACGGGGCGTCGTGGAGCGGTTGGCGAAGTCCCCAGCGGTTGTGTCCGAACTCGCGGCACCGTTCTCGATGGCGTTGCCGTCGTTCATGCAGCACCTAGGCATCCTCGAGAACGCAGGAGTGATCACATCGGAGAAGCACGGACGGGTGCGCACCGTGAGCCTGCGACCGGGCGCCCTCGACGTGCTGCACCTGTGGCTTGGTGAGCAGCGAACGCCCGCAGAACACAAAGCCGACGGGCTCGGCATCCACCTCACCCTTACTGCCCCGAAGGAGATTTGATATGACTCGCGTTCGCATGGACCTGTTCGTGTCGCTGGACGGCTACACGCCGGCGGACCCGACGCCCGAAGATCCGATGGGCGCCGATTGGGGCCGTCTCACAGCAGCGTACGCCGCGACCCGCACGTTCCGGGAGCATGTTTTCGGCGACACTAGCGGAGCCGGCACGACCGGCGTCGACGAGCGGTACGCCGTCGCGTTCCTCGAGGGGGTCGGCTCCGAAGTCATGGGAGCGGGCATGTTCGGACTCCACTCCTTTCCAGACGACGCGGACTGGAAAGGCTGGTGGGGTGACAAACCCCCGCATGGCACCCCCGTCTATGTGCTCACCCACACCGCACCGCGACCGTCGATCCCGATGGAGGGCGGAACGACATTCCACTTCCGCAGCGCCGCAATCGAGGACGTTCTCGCCGAGGCGACAGACGCCGCGGGCGACTTGGACGTCCGCGTCGGCGGCGGGTACAGCACGGCGCGCGACTTTCTGCGCGCCGGCCTGGTCGATGACTTGCACCTGATGGTCGCCCCGATCTTCCTCGGCCGAGGCAATCGCCTGTGGGACGACCTGCGCGGCTTCGAACTCACCCACACGGTGACCACGGAAGTGGCCGAGAGCGGCGAGATCCACGTCACCCTGACCCGATAGGACGCACACATGACGATCGAACGCCGCCTCGCCCGCGCCGGCTTCACCCTCACCCGCGACTACCTTGTTCCTCGCGAGCGCGTTTGGGACGCGTTCGCCCACGAGGACCAGAAGCGGCGCTGGTGGGGCGCCGGCGACAGCATCGAGCCCGGTGAGTGGGTGTTCGATTTCCGCGTCGGCGGACGCGACATCGACGAGGGAAAGTTTCACAACGGTCCGGTAACGCGATACGAAGCCACCTACACCGACATCGTCGAGCACGTCCGCATCGTCACGACGTACGACATGTGGCTCAACGGGGTCCATATGTCGACGTCCGTGGCGTCGTTGGAGTTCGAGCCGATCAACGAGGGCACCCGGTTTACGCACATCGAGCACGGCGTTTTTTTCGACCAGTTCTGGGCCGACGGGCCCGGTCGTGAGGGAGGCACCCGCGGCCTGCTCGAAGCTCTGAGCAATTACCTCGCGTGACCACTTCCCGCGAACTGCCAACGTCTATCGAGCTCGCCGAATGCCACCGACTGCTCGTGTGGGCCGGCGGTACGTTCCTTTGCAGCCGCTCAGCGGTGTACGCACATTGGCGCCCGTAAGCCGGACGTCCACAGACGCAGATTCAGCGCCAATTTGCCGAGGTCCCGAAGTTTCGGGGGAGTGGCTTTTGGGAACGCTTCGCGGGCGATTGTTCGTGAACGCCGGCTTCTGCTGTGCTGAGTTTGCTCACGGGGCCGTTCATCGCCAGAGGGGAGCTACGGACGGACGTTTGAAACAGCAGTTGCTCGTCCGACTGCCAAGTCATCTCCTAGCCGGTGCACCCCTCTCTAGTTGCTTAACTTGTGGTTATGTGAAATGCTCAAGTGCATGGAAAGTAATTCGCTTGGGCACGAGACTCCGACTGCGGCACAAGCGTCCCTCGAGGCAATCAGTGCCGATCGGCGGAAGCTCGCTAGTCAAACTCGAGCTCCTGCCTGGTACTACCCGGTGCTCGGGCTCGTGACTGCTGCCATCGTTGGCTCCCCGGCCATCAATAGTCCGGTTTGGAGAGCCACAGTCATCGCTGGCGCTTGCGCCGTGACCGTGTTCCTGGAAGTCGCGTACAGGAAAAGCACAGGACTTTCCACGAGCCGTATTCCTGGGCCCCGAAGCTTGCTCGTCTTGATCGGTATCGGAGTTCTGGTGCTGTTCATGCTCTTCGTCTCCGCCCTGCTCACTGTCGCTGGACAGCAGGCGTGGATCGTGGCCACGGCCGCTATCGGCTTCGTAACGATGTTTCCAGGCGGCCTGTTCTACGACCGGATATATGGCGCGGAGCTCCGACGTGGGCTCTGACGCGCACTTCGACGAGTCAATCCATGCGCCGACTCGGCTGCGGCTGTGTGCGATGCTTCGTCCGGTCGACTCTGCTGAATTCTCCGCGCTGACGTCGACTCTCGGAGTCAGCGAAGCGAACCTCTCGAAAACCATCCGGAATCTCGTGGAACTCGGCTACATCACCACCTCTAAACACTCATCACCTGACCGGAGCGACTTCCGCCGGCGGACGAATGTGTCTCTCACCAGTCGTGGGCGACAGGCTTTTGATCAGCACCTCGCGGCACTCCAAGAGATCGCCAACTCGGCACGCTCCGTCCAGACCCCCACAGCGCCGTCAGGCGGGTAATGGATTCAGTCTCGGGGCCTCGGCCATGCCAGCCCAGCCCAAGTCACTTGCAGTTGCGGAAAATGACTGGATAGACTTACCGTTATGGAAAATAACTTGACGCCGAGCGGGCCGGATGACGCCCGGGTCGTATCCGGGCTCCTTGAGGAACTCCAAGCTGACCGGGCCCGTCTTGTTGAGAAGGTCCGGGCACCGAAATGGCTTGCACCTGGATTCGGACTCATCGCTGCCAGTTATGTGGTGACACCTGCTTTCCCCGGCGAGGGAGCCGGGGACTTTGTGCTGAGCACGGCTCTTGTTGCCGGAATTCTGTTGGTCGCCCTGTCATTCCGGGTTACAGGCATCAAATTCACGCGCTTTGGGGTGCAGGCGTGGGCGGCATTCGCTGCGGCCGTGTTGGGCACGCTCGCCCTTTTCAGCGTCTCCCTGGGGCTCGCAGCCACAGGCTTGATCTGGTGGATTGCGGTTCCGGCAGTCGTGGCTTTTGCATGGGTCTTCTGGCTCGCGAGACTAATCTTCTCGACGATGCGAGAGCGTCTTCGCCATGTCCGCTGATGGTATTTTCAACGAGATCATTCATGCACCGTTGCGATTGCGGATATGCGGACTCCTCCGCTCGGTCGATGAGCTGGACTTCGGCGTACTCCGCGACACGCTCGGCGTCAGCGACGCCACGCTCTCGAAGCAATCGAAGGCCCTCATTGACGCCGGCTTCGTCAGCGTCACCAAGAAAACGTCAGCATCGCGCGACGATTCCCGCCGCATCACCTGGCTTCGTCTAACCGCAACAGGTAGAAACACGTTCGACGACCACATTCGTGCGCTGAGGAAGATTTCATTGGGCTTCGATCGCCCTGATGACGCGCATTCTTGAGGCCGTAGACACGTAACCTCCTCCGGGTGGGCGATCTTGTTCTATAGCGGCAGCGTGAGGCTGACCCAGCGTTCTTCAATGGCATAGCCAAGGTGCTCGTTCATGCGGATGCTGCCGGCGTTGACCTGAGCTCCACCTGTGCCGAAGATCCTGACGCCGTCGTTGGCCAACGCCGTGATCGATGCGGCCTTGACGGCAACGGCGAGTCCTCTGCGGCGATAGGAACGGTGGACGGAAGTGAATTCGGTTTCCGCGCGCCCGGTAGTCAGGCAAAGTGCGCTGACGGCCACGAGTTGCCCGTCATTGATGGCACCAAAGAGGCGGCACCCGGATTTCCATAGTTCGAGCACGTTGGACTCGTCGCGGTGGGGCACGGATGTCGCTGGCGTGAATGGGTAGTCGGCGTGGTTCGCGGCTTCAAGGGCCGTGACCTGAGGCGCCCAGCTGGCAGCGAGTTCCTCGATCCGGAATCCTTGGTCCGTTGCCGCCACGACGGCCGCGTTTAGGACCGTCAGGTTGGGCGGATCGCTCAGGCGCAGGCGGGCACCCCACGATTCGCCGACAACGAAGTACCCCGCCTCGGTTAGACGCTTCAGGCGCGGATCATTGACTTGGACTACCTGGATATCAGCGTTCACGGGGCCTTCAGGTCTGCGGACATGTCGAGAAGTCGGTCGCGGTCGCGGCGGTACAGTGCGGCATGCTCCAGGAAATCAGTGCGGCCCGTGTTGGCGGCACGTTGATCCGTGAACACGGCCAGATCCTCCATGCGGTCCGCTGCTGCCCGAAGAACGGCAGCCTGGTCGAACTCATAGCCGTAGGCACGGATGAGCGCATCAAGCCGGTCGGGGCGAGCATCTCGTCCTGGCGCTTCAGGGTCTGAGTACTCGCCGAGCGGGACGAGTCGATAGGCGAGGTAAGCGAGGTCCCAAATCCGTGGTCCGGGGGAGGCCATGTCGACGTCGATAAGTCCCGTGACGTGCCCGTTTTGGAAAACCATGTTGTACGGTGCGACGTCATTCAGGCACACCACCTCGATTGGCTCGTGCGCAGGCAGCTGCCATTCAGCGGCCGCGTGCGCGAGTGGCGCGCTGGCGTCATGCACCCGTCGAAGCAAAGAGCCAGCCTCGTGCAAGATCGTCGGCGACCACATCCAGCTTGGCATTGGGTAGTTGCCGACTACTCCCGGAAGGTAAGAAAGCAATTCGCGGCCCTCGTCGTCCAGGCCAAGAGGCTCAGGCACTTCCGTAACGACCGCCGCGCGGAGTGTGCTCAAAAGTTGATGTATCGCGGGAGTCCAAGGTCCGGTGGGGCGGTGAACGGTGTCGCCTACCCGCACGACCGTGCTCGAGTTTCCCCCGGCCAGAACCTCTCCATCCATCCCCCCAACCTAAGGGCTGAATGCGGAACCCTCTCCGGTGAGGTTTGGTGCTGCAAGACTCACAAGACTCACAGCCACTCACACGGGCATCCGCCGGACAGGTGGGCCGCCAGCTTTGGGCCGTGGACCAGTCCTGCCAAGGAACCGTCAGCGAAGCAGGAGCCGACACTCCTGGAGGCGCGTCGGCCCAGACCAAAGAGGAATCAGGATGGGCGCACGTCCAATGCCACCTGCAGATTCCCCTGCGTATCCTCGCTGAACACGGTCAGCTGATAGTCATAACCGTCCTTGACTGCGCGCCCCGTACACACGATGGTCTCTCCCGCCTCGTTGGCGGGCCGTTGACACGTCCCCTCCACGGAAAACACCAAACCCTGACGGCGCTCACTGAAATTCCCCAGTTCTGCTCACCGAAATTCCCCACTCCGGGTCGCTTCCGCACATAGAAGCGGGCCTTCCTCGATGCTGATGGTC
>NZ_SOGD01000005.1:0-13975 GCF_004402345.1 Cryobacterium sp. TMT2-15-1
CCTCGCCGTGATCCCGAAAGGATCCCAGGACATGGTCGCCTCGATCATCCGCACCATCTTCGCCCAACCCGACCGCGAACACATCGAGAAACAGTTCCGCGAGGTCACCACCATGCTCGGCCGCTCGCACCCCAAGGTCGCTGCCATGCTCGTCGACGCACAACCCGACCTACTCACCTTCGCCGGGTTTCCGCGGCGACACTGGCGCCAGATCTGGTCCACGAACCCGCTAGAACGCGTCAACAAAGAGATCAAACGCCGCACCGACATTGTCGGCGTTTTCCCCAACGCTGCAGCCCTGTTGCGCCTGGCCGGGTCGGTGTTGATAGAGCAACACGACGAGTGGGAGGCCGGAGAACGACGCTACTTCTCCGAAGCATCAATGCTCGAGCTGACCACCATGAACAGCCCCATCGAAGTCCTCGACGAGGCGGTGATACTCCCCGAACTCGCCGCCGCCTAAACTGGATCCACTGACCCGCACAGTGTCGAGAAACTCCACCACTCAGCGGGACGTGACCCCAAGTGGACAGGCCGGTTGAGCAGAAATGCTTAGCCGGCCTTCTTCATTTAAGGTCTCGCGCGGTCCTGATTTGGCCTTTTGGCGCGGAATCGGCCCCTCAAACGCCAATCAGCCTGCGTGTGGGCAGGCTGAAGCGTTCCGAGTGCGGGGGTTTCGAGCGGAATGTGGGGACGGCGACCGCTACTGCGGCGGCGCCAGCGCCGGGAGAACAATGTGCCTGGTTAATGGTGTTCCTGCGGCTTCCGTGCGCCTGCGTTCTCGGCAGAGGTTCTCCCCGGAGTCCTGTTCGGCAGTCTTGACGAAGTAGTCGAATATCTTCCGGAGGTTCGATGAGACCGCGGCGAGGGTGGCAGCGAGGTAGTTGAAAGCGAACCCGCGGCCGGAGCGTTTGCTCACGTTGGCGAGGTCTTCGAAGTTCTTCGACTTCAGTGTTTTGGTCGCGGACTCGACGAGGCTGCGCATGCCGAAGTACTTCCGGTGTTCAGGAGACTTGAACGCGAATTTCTGCAGGTGCTTCAGCGGCAATCGCGGGTCCTGATTCCTCGCGGCGCGTGCTCCAGCATCCTCGGGAATGGTGATGCTCGCTGGGGTCTGGCGTTTAACTCGCTTCCCGTTAGCGCGGTCAATGGCCATGTAGGTGCCGGGTGTGGGATAGATGAAGCGCTGGAATCCGTCCTTGTCTGGTCGGCCTTTCGGCTTCATCGCCTCGGGACTCTGCTTTCGGGGACTTCCGACGAGGGTGAGAGCACCCCTCGCCGGCGTTCCGGAAGGATTCCACCAGCCCTCGGGCGATTGTTAAGGGGCTGGCGCACAATTCCTCGGCATGCGCTTGCAATACTGCAAACGCTTGCAGTAGCGTGACCCGAGGGTTCAGTACCTCGTTTGCCGAGTTCCGCTTCCGCGGCTCGCTCGCAATCGCCCGTTCCCAATGGAGTGCGTCGGCGTGGTCCGCTGGCGCGCGCGACAAGGAGTTTCATCGTGCGCAGATCAACCCGTCCGTTGTTTGCAGCGGTGGCCGGCCTGGCCCTCGTCCTGACCCTGAGCCTCGATGTAGGAGTGACAACGCCCCGGGCGGATGCGAGTCCGCCGGGTGCCAAGGACGTCACGGCGACGCTCTTCGAGTGGTCCTTCGCATCGGTCGCCCGGGCCTGCACGGATACCCTCGGTCCCAAGGGGTATGGATTCGTTGAGGTCTCGCCCGCCCAGGAGCACATCCAGGGCTCGCAGTGGTGGACCTCCTACCAGCCGGTCAGCTACAAGATCGCCGGGCGACTCGGCAACGAGGCCGCCTTTTCGAGCATGGTCAGCACCTGCCACACCGCCGGTGTCAAGGTCGTGGCCGACGCGGTGATCAACCATATGAGTGCGGGTTCCGGCACGGGCACGGGGGGCACCGTCTACAGCAAGTACGACTACCCGGGCTACTACCAGAACCAGGACTTCCACTCCTGCCGGACCCCGATCACCAACTACGGCGACCGCTCCAACGTGCAGAACTGCGAGCTCGTCGGCCTCGCCGATCTCGACACGGCGAGCACCTACGTGCAGTCCACCATCGCGGCGTACCTCAACCACCTCAGCGCCCTCGGCGTCGACGGTTTCCGGATCGACGGCGCCAAGCACATGGCCGCGGCCGACCTCGCCGCCATCAAGGCAAAGCTGACCAACTCGAGCGTCTACTGGGCGCAGGAGGTCATCGCCGGCGGGAACGAGGCGGTCCAGCCGGGCGAATACACCTCGACCGGCGATGTCGACGAATTCCGTGGGGCCTTCGACCTCAAACGCATGTTCACCAGCGACAAGATCGCCTACCTGAGCACATGGGGCGAGTCCTGGGGCTACCTCGCGAGCAACAAGGCGCGGGTCTTCGTGGACAACTGGGACACCGAGCGCAACGGCTCGACCCTCAGCTACAAGGACGGCAACACTTACACGCTCGCGAACATCTTCATGCTCGCCTGGCCCTACGGCTCGCCAAACGTGTACTCGGGCTATGAATTCAGCAACACGGATGCCGGCCCGCCGACTGGCGGCACGGTCAACGCCTGCTACAGCGACGGCTGGAAGTGCCAGCACGCCTGGCGGCAGATCGCGAACATGGTCGCCTTCCGCAATACCGTGACGGGCACCTCGGTGACGAACTGGTGGTCTAACGGCAACAACGCGATCGCCTTCGGTCGGGGGAGTGGGGGCTTCGTCGTGATCAACCACGAGGGTGGCGCGATCAGCCAGACGTTCAAGACCTCCCTGCCCGCAGGAAGCTACTGCGACGTTCAGCACGGCGACCCCGGCGCGGGCGGCTCCTGCTCGGGCCCAAGCTACTTCGTCGCCGCTGACGGAACCTTCACCGCTACCGTGGGCGCTGGCGACTCGATCGCCCTGCACGCCGGAGCCCGCACGTAAGGGGATAGCCAACGCCATAGCTAGGGCATCCGCGGCCTCGATGACTGGCCAACACCGACGTGCATTCCGTCTCCACGTGGCGATCGCGATGTGCGTTGAGGGGCGCCCCGACCAGTTTGTCGCGGTCGTACGCGCCAAACACGCGAAAGCCCCGGTTCCAGAGGTCTCGAGTGGCATCGGCATCCAACAGCTCGTGCGGGGTGGCTGGCGTGAATGGGTAGTCGGCGTTGTTTGTCTTTTCCAGCTCATACAGTTCGGCCGAGGAGGTCACAGTCAATTCGGAAACGCTGAGTCCGGCGGCCCGAACGCGCGAGAGCGCCTGGTGGAAGTTCGACAGATTTGGCGGATCCACCAGTTCAAGCCGGGCACTCCAAGATCGGCCGACGACAGTGAACCCTCGTGCCTTCAAGCCCTCTCGCTGTGGATCAACGTCTCGCAAGACCAACGATCACCGCAACGACGAGTGCCGAAGGTGCCATGTGGAAGGAAGGCGTCGTGGTGAACGTTGAACGCGCTGAGAACGTCCGCTACACCGTGCTGAACGCGGACCCTGCTGGCCAGCCGTAACCCGGACGTTGAGCGACGCAGATCACGTACGTGTTGCGCGAACAGGGGTTGGCCCCACCCATGCGTCGCACGAGGAGGTAAGTGCGATCATTATGCACTCATACGGGATTGCGACTGCTTTACAGTTCCCAACCGGCATCACCATGTTCACGTTCAGCACGCCCTCGCCTCCGCTTGATCGTAACCGTGGGTGTCTCCAGCCCAGCCCGCTTCACCGCCCCGATACAGGGCGCTCAAGCCCGGTCGCGGCTGTCAGGTGCCTCTCACTGGCAGATCTGAGTATCGGGCTCTGATTTGTCCCTGCACGGGAACGGTGCGGTCAGGACCTCGCTACGGTCGCGTGATCGCAGCAAACGAGGCGGATCGGCTTGTCAGAGTGGCCACCGCACTTTCCTGCTACTGCGCACGTCACACCCAAAGTAGAGGAACCCCGATGCCCAATTCCGACCATGACGCTCAGTTCGTCGGAGAACTCCTCATCCGCCGGAATCCGGAATGCAATGAGAGAATGAGGGGCAATGATCTTATTCGACTCCAGTCTTCCCCTGGTGCGAAGTCGATTTGAAAGTTCAAGAGTGAAAGAGAACTGACACCCGGCCCTGTGATGCGACTCTGTGACGCCCACGTCGGCGGCCTCCGGTATCGTCGAGACCATGACCGACCCGACACTGCGTATGCCGAACACCGTGCTGCGGGTGGTGCTCGACCTCGGCGTGCTGCCCCTGGACATCCCCCCGCTGCCCCCCCGTTTCCGGCACCCGGAATTCGACGCGGACTGGGACGACGAGGAGCAGGTCGCCGGCATCTTCCTCGGCTTCGACGACGGAGAGTTCCACCTGGACATCCTGGAAGAAGGAGTCGAGTACCACTTCCACAACGCGGACGGAACTTCGAGCGATGACAGTCCATGGCCGGCCGCCGACACTCAGGCCCTCGTCGACTGGGCGACCGGCTTCGTGCTGCACGTCGCACCGCGCCTCCCGGATCTGCTGGAAGACGCGGACGAGGCCGCCGAATGGCACCATGTCGGGCTGCCGGTGTACTCCCGCGATTACGGGCCGGTCCCGCTCGAAATCATCGACGTGGAGTTGGAGGGCGAGCAACTGATGCTCCCCTGGCTCGGGTCCGGCTACATCGCCGACGATCACCTCGACGGATCTGACCACCCGATCGCGCTCCTCTGGAATCCGGAGCACGAAGATCCGGATATCCCGATCGCACGGGTGTGGCTGAACCCAAAGACCGGGGAACCGAAAGCCCGCGCCGAAGCAGGCGTGGACTGGTCGGCCGTGGGGCTCACCAAAGCGGAAGTCCTGTCATGGGCGGAGAGCCTGTACCTGAACAATCACGTGATCGGTGACCCAGCCCAGATGATCATGCGAGCCGCACTGGAACGTATGGCGGGGCTCGACCGCTAACAGAGTGAGTCCCAACCCAGTGGGTTGCATGGCTCCCGGTAGCTCCGATCCGGCAGCCCGCGCGGACTGTGTTCCTCAGCGGCGGAGCGCCGGGTTCCACGGGTTTCCGGGCCGTCTCGGCCGAAAACTCCGTCGAATTCGGCCTGACCGGCCCGGATGAACTGCAGATCCGGATCGCTTTCGGCGCCGGCAAAGTGGTCGCGAAGCAGGCTCCGATCGCCCTGGACCCCAACGCTCCGGAAAACTTCGAGGAACAGGCCCCGTCGGCTAGGTCCGCACTGCGCGAGAACGTGCAGGCCGACGTGAACGTCATCTTTCTGATCCTCGGCGTGCTCGCCCTCGTCGCGGGTGGACTGGGGATCGCGAACGTCACCCTGCTGTCGGTGATGGAAAGGGTGGGCGAGATCGGGCTGCGCCTGGCCCTGGGCGCCACCAAGCGCGACATCTCGAGCCAGTTCATGGTCGAATCCGTGGTCATCGGCCTACTCGGCGGCCTGATCGGAGCCGCACTCGGGGTTTTCGCGGTGGTGATCGTGTCGGCCATTCAGCAGTGGGCGCCGGTCGTCGACCCCTGGCTCGCAGCCGGGTCGGCGCTGCTGGGGGCCGTCGTCGGCCTCGCCTCGCATCAGCCGCGCGCCTCGTCGCTGGCGAGCGCGAGCTCCACGAACGCGCGCACGGCGGCCGACGCCCGCCGCTTGCGCGAGGCCGCCAGGTACACCGTGAAATCGGGCAGATTCGCCACGGGAAGCCGGTGCACGTCGAGCGCGTCGTGGGCAGTGAATTCGGGCAACAGGGCCACTCCGAGGCCGTTAGTCACGTATTCGGCGGCCGTTCCGATATCGGAGACCTCGATCATCACCCGCCGCTCGAGGCCGGCAGCGGTGAAGGCATCGTCCACGATCTGACGGCTGGCGTAGCCGGGCGGAAGATCGATGAACTCCTCCGGCACGAGGTCACCCAGGCCCACGGCCGACGCGGAGGCGAGCCGGTGGCCTTTCGGCACCACCAGCACCATCGGCGACGAAGCGATCGGCACGGCCAAGAGCGCCGTCGGCGTCGTGCCGCTGAGGGCGAGGAAGGCCAGGTCGAGTTCGCCCGAGACGAGCTCGTCGACCAGCCCGGCCGACCCCCGCCGGGCCGCGCGCAGCCGCACGCCGACGCCCGGATGGCCGGCGCGGAAAAGACCGAGCAGCCGAGGCACATTGACGAGCGTGACCGAGGTCATCAGCCCGATCACGATGGACCCGGTGATGGCGCGGGTGGTCTCCTGGGCGGCATCGCGCACCTCGTTCACGGCGTCGAGGGCGTCGCGCACCTTCGGAAGCAGCAGTTCGCCAGTCGTAGTGAGCCTGATCTGGCGGCGGCTGCGATCGAACAGTTCGATGCCCAATTCACTTTCGAGCGATCGAATGCCGGCCGAGACGGCTGACTGGGCGATGGTGAGCCGGTCCCCGGCGCGCGTGAAGCTCAACTCACCCGCGACGGCGCTGAAGAATTCGAGCTGTCTCAATTCCATGGTCTAAGCATCTCATTTTCAGATCGTTTGCATCGCTACTCGGCGTTGCTTCTTATTGAACGAGCAGCGACGATGGAGGGGAGGCCGATTCAGAACGGCGATCCGGGAGGCATCACTATGACCACTACTTCATCGCTCCAGAGCGACGACGACTCAACCGAGACCACGCTCGTGCGCTCTGACGCCGGCACCCCCGCTCCGTCCACCCGCTCCGCCGAACGCGTGGTGGAATGCCTGAAGGCCTACGGCGTGCAGTGGGTCTTCGGCGTTCCCGGCGCCAAGATCGACCCAGTCTACGACGCTCTCATCGACGACGGACCCGAGGTGATCGTGGTGCGTCACGAGCAGAATGCGGCCTTCATGGCCGCCGCCGTCGGGCGTTTGAGCGGCCAGCCGGGCGTCGTCCTGGTGACGAGCGGACCGGGCACCTCCAACCTCGCGACGGGCCTACTGACGGCGACGACCGAAGGCGACCCGGTGGTCGCCCTCTGCGGCGCGGTTCCGCGCGCCGACCGGTTGAAGCGTACCCACCAGACAATGGATGCCGTGGGCATGCTGTCCGCCGTGACCAAGTCCGCCGGCGAGGTGAGTGTCGCAGACAACGTGCCGGAAGCAATCGCGAACGCGTTCCGCGAGGCAACCCAGGAGCCCAAGGGCGCCGCCGCGGTTGTTCTCCCCTACGACGTGCTCACGGACTCGACGACCGTGTCGATGACGCAGCCGCACTGGGTGCCGCAGCTGGGCGCCGCACCCTCCAAGAGCGTGCAGCGCGCTGCCGCCCTGCTGAAGGATGCGCAGTTCCCGGTCATCCTCGCCGGCGCGCGGTCCGGTTCGGACCAGGCCGTCGCGGCGCTGCACCGTCTGCTGGGCGTCGCCGGACTTCCCGTCGTCGAGACGTTCCAGGCCGCGGGAGTCATCTCGCACGAACTCGAAGAGCACTACCTCGGACGCGTGGGCCTGTTCCGCAACCAGCCCGGGGACATCCTTCTGCACAAGGCCGACGTGATCCTGACCGTCGGCTACGACTTCGTCGAGTACGAACCGTCGAAGTGGAACAAAGACCACCTGCGCGTGATCATCCACCTCGACGAACTCGCCGCCGACCTCGACGACTATTACCGGCCCACCGTCGAACTGCGCGGCGACGTCGCCGAGACCCTCGACGCCCTCGCTCGCCAGATCAACGGGCTGTCGATGCCGGTCGCCGCCGCGGCCGAGGTCGCCGAGCAGCGCGCCTGCCTCGCGCACGCCGACCAGCCCACCGGTCGCCGGGACGAGTCCGAGGGCGTGCACCCGGCCGACCTCACCCTGATGATGCGCGAACTGCTGCCGGATGACACGACGGTGCTCTGCGACGTGGGCTCCCACTACATCTACATGGCCCGGCACTTCCGCACCTACCACCCGCGCACCCTGTTGTTCTCGAACGGCCAGCAGACCCTGGGCGTGGCCCTGCCCTGGGCGATCGCCGCAACCCTGGTGCGCCCGGGCACACCAGTCGTGTCCGTGTCGGGCGACGGTGGTTTTCTCTACTCCGCCATGGAGCTGGAGACGGCCGTGCGGCTCGGCTCGACGTTCACCCACATCATCTTCAACGACGGCACCTACGACATGGTGGCGTTCCAGCAGATGGGCAAATACGGGCGCACCTCCGGCGTGCAGCTGGGCGATTACGACGCCGTCGCCTATGCCGAATCGTTCGGCGCCCACGGCCACCGGGTGACGCACCTCGACGACTTCGCCGGCATCCTGGCGCAGGCCCTGGCCGAACCCGGACCGAGCATCATCGACGTGCACGTCGACTACCGCAACAATAGAGATGACCTGATGGCCGATCTGGAAAGCGATGTGCTGCAATGAGCAAATTCACTGTCACCCGACACGAAATTTTCCAGACGAGCCTGATGAGCGCGCTACTCGACGGCGTCTACGAAGACGAGATGACCGTGCGCGACCTGCTCGGCCGCGGCAGTTTCGGACTCGGCACGTTCAACGGACTCGACGGTGAAATGCTGATCATCGACGGCATCTGCTATCAGCTGCGGGCCGACGGCGGAGTCTCGAAGGCCGATCTGGGCGCGTACACGCCCTACGCCGTCGTCACGAATTTCGTGCCTCATATCGAGAGCCAATTGCCGAAGAACATCGTGCGCGCGGAGGCGTCGACGTTCATCGACAAGCTGACGGCGTCGCAGAACTACATGTACGCCCTGCGCATCGACGGCGACTTCGAGTGGATCCGGATGCGCACGGTCGTCAAGCAGGAGAAGCCCTATCGCCCCATGGTGGAGGCAACCGACGAGGACGCGATCATTGAGCTTCACGACGTCTCGGGCGTCGTGGCAGGCTTCCGCACCCCGCTCTACGAGCAGGGCATCGGCGTGCCCGGCTGCCACACGCATTTCCTGACCGACGACCGCACGGCCGGGGGCCACGTGCTCGACTTCAAGCTGCGCTCCGGCACCGCTGCCCTGTGCCTCGGCACCGACCTGCGTTTGCAGCTGCCGCTGACGGATGCCTTCAAGAACGCCAACCTGTCCCCCGACGACCTCGAGTGGCAGATCCAGAAGACCGAAATGCACGGGTAGGCGAGCGAGTCCGAATCGATTGGTTGTATCGCTCTCGAAAGATCACAGCTCACCGCACCGAGTGAATGCTGCTCACCCCAGGCGACTCCCTACCCGGCGTCCAGCCAATTCGACGGAGATTCTGGTGCAAATCGGCTTCTTTTGAGGATTTTCGGGCAATTTGGGCAACGCCTCCGTCGACTGCGTCCGGGATCCGGGGAGGAGCGCATGATGGAGGTGCGAAGCGCGCACGCGCTGCCGCTCATCCGGCGCGCTTTGTGGCCAATTCAGGAGATCCGTCCGGCCGGGCCGAACATCCGCCCCGGTTCCGCACTGGTCCGTAGCGGCCGATGGACTTGGCTGACGGATGTCCTGAGTTGGCCCCATGTGTAGGCTCGGCCGGGCCTAACCCACGCATGAGGGCACCGCGACCGCCATCACGGTGGGCACGAAGGTGCGGGGTATCCGTCTGCAGGATGGCGTGGGCGACCACGACATCGACTGCACGGTCGACGGAGTCGACTCAATGCAGCCGAAGTCCAGCGTGGCGAAGAAGGTTCCGCCCCGAACCGCCCGCTGAGGAGACCGTCAGCGGCCGGAATCCAGCCCTGCCCGACGGTTCGACATCAGCGCCGCCAGATCGGTGCTCACCAGAGCCCGCACCCGTTCCGCCCGCCGCTGCGCGTAGTCGGGCTCCCGACGATCGACAACCTGTTCGACCAGCCGAGCGGCGAGCGCGGCGCCGATTTCCTCGCTGGCGTCCGTGCGGGCCCGCTCAAGCAGGTCGGCGACCTGCTCGTCGTCGGCGGCCACGGCCCGTAGGGCACCGGCGAGTTTCAGGTGCACCCGCCGTCGCAAGGCCAGTTGGCGCACGTGGAGCCTGTCATCGTCGGTGATCTCGAACGCGCTCCGCTGCCGACCCAGGACTTTCCGCTGCCGCCCGACACGCTCGGCATCTTCCTCGTTCTGCGTCGCCAGCCGGACCAATTCGCAGCGGGCGGCCGCGGGGTAATCGGCGTCGGCGAAGTCGCGGTGCTCGCGCAGCGCCCCCACGATGATGTGGTTCTTCACGGCCATGCGCACCGCGGAGAGCCCGATGAGCACGCCCTCGTCGACAATCCGCTCAAAGGAGGCCATGGCGATACCCTATGCCCCACGCGCCCGCGGGGGTTTCATGGGCTGCATGACGGCAGGAACCGAAGCCTCGACACGCTGGCCCACCATCCCCAAGAATGTTCGCGCCCTCACGGTGCCGCCCAACCTCGTCGACTATGACGAGACCTGCGCCGCCTTCACCTGGGACGAGGCCCGCCACGCTCTTTCGGGGCTGCCCGGCAGTCGGGGACTCAACATCGCCTACGAAGCGGTTGACCGGCATGCCGCCGGTGCCAGGGCCACTCACGAGGCCCTGCGCTTCGTGCGCGGCGACGGCACGACCCACTCCCTGAGCTATGCAGAGCTCGGCGAGCAGACCGGCCGCTTCGCCAGCGTGCTGCGGGGCCTCAGCATCGGGCGGGGCGACCGGGTCTTCTCCCTCCTCGGCCGCGTTCCCGCGCTCTACGTCGCGGCGCTCGGCACGTTCAAGAATGCCAGCGTCTTCTGCCCGCTGTTCTCCGCCTTCGGGCCGGAGCCGGTACGCCAACGGCTCCAGCTGGGCGGCGGCCGGGCGCTGGTCTCAACGCGGGCGCTGTACCGCAAGAAGGTGGCGCCGATCCGGGTCCAGCTGCCGGACCTGCGGCACGTGTTGCTGGTCGACGCCGACGGCCATCCGGACCCGGGCACGCTCGATCTGGCGGCCCTGCTGCGGGAGGCCCCGCCCTCCGGCGAGATCGCCGCCACCCAGGGCGAGGATATGGCTCTGCTGCACTTCACGAGCGGCACCACCGGCACCCCGAAGGGTGCCATCCACGTGCACGACGCCGTGACCGCGCACTACGCGACCGGCCGGTTCGCCCTCGATCTGCACCCCGGTGATGTCTACTGGTGCACCGCCGACCCCGGCTGGGTCACGGGCACCTCCTACGGCATCATCGCTCCGCTGGTGCACGGCGTGACCGCCATCGTCGACGAGGAGGAGCTGGACGCGGACCGGTGGTACCGGGTGCTCGCCGAGCAGCGCGTGACCGGCTGGTACACGGCGCCGACCGCCCTGCGAATGCTCATGAAAGCCGGCTCAGACCGGGCCGCCGGCCACGACCTGTCCGCGCTGAGGTTCGTGGCCAGCGTGGGTGAGCCGCTCAACCCGAGGTCGTGGTGTGGGGCCAGGAGGCGTTCGGGCAACCCGTGCACGACAACTGGTGGCAGACCGAGACCGGCGGGATCATGATCGCGAACTACGCGGCCACGCCCATCCGCCCCGGCTCGATGGGGCGGCCTTTACCCGGCGTCGAGGCAGCGCTGGTCGCCCGGGACCAGCAGGGCGCGCCGCTGATGCGTGGCGGCGAGGTCGTGCTGGTGACCGAACCGGATGCCCTGGGCGAGCTGGCACGACGGCCCGGCTGGCCGTCGATGTTCCGCGGGTATCTGGGCGAGGAGGAACGTTACCGGCAAACTTTCGTCGGCGGCTGGTACCTCACCGGCGACCTCGCCCGGCGGGATTTCGACGGGTACTACTGGTTTGTCGGCCGCGGAGACGACGTCATCAAGTCGTCCGGGCACCTGATCGGGCCCTTCGAGGTGGAGAGCTCGCTGATGGAGCACGAGGCGGTGGCGGAGGCCGGCGTGATCGGCATCCCGGATCCGGTTGCGGGCGAGGTGGTCAAGGCCTTCGTCGAACTAAGGACGGGGTGGGAGCCCAGCGAAGCGCTGCGCCTGGACATCATCGGCTTCGCCCGCAAGCGCCTCGGCCCGGCCGTGGCGCCGCAGGAACTGGACTTCACTACCTCACTCCCCAAGACCCGCAGCGGCAAGATTCTGCGCCGGCTACTCAAGGCCCGCGAACTGGATCTGCCCGAAGGCGACACGTCCACCGTTGAGGTACCCCGATGAGCGCGGAACGGGCGGTGCGTGCCGAGAGGTTCGCGGGCCGCATCGCAGCGAACCCGGATCACGCCCGCAGCCTGCTGCACCAGATGCTACGGGTGCGGCGGTTCGAGGAGAAGTACGTCGAGCTGTACAGAGCCGCGCAGATCCGCGGGTTCATGCACGTCTACATCGGCGAGGAGGCGGTGGCGGCCGGCGTTCTGGCGACGCTCGAACCGGAGGACGCCGTCGTAGCGACCTACCGCGAACACGGCCACGCGCTACTGCGCGGGGTCGCCGCCGGCGCAATCCTGGCCGAGATGTACGGATTCGAACAGGGATGCTGCCGGGGCCGCGGCGGGTCCATGCACCTTTTCGATGCGGCCACCCGGTTCTTCGGGGGCAACGCCATCGTCGCCGGCGGTCTTCCTCTCGCCATCGGTCTGGCTCTGGCCGACAAGATGGCGGGCCGCTCCCGCGTCACCGCCTGCTTCTTCGGCGAGGGCGCCGTCGCCGAGGGTGCCTTCCACGAGAACCTCAACCTCGCGGCCCTCTGGCAGCTGCCGGTGCTGTTCTGCTGCGAGAACAACCTCTACGCCATGGGCACAGCGCTCGCGCGTTCGGAATCCCAGACCGATATCGCCCTGAAGGCGGCGGCCTACGAGATCCCCGCCTGGCCCGTGGACGGCATGGACGTGCTCGCCGTCGAGGAAGCCACTCGGCGCGCCGTCGCCGCCGTGAGAGCCGGCGCCGGACCGCACTTCCTCGAAGAAGACCATCCTGCACTACCTGAGCACCACCCTGGATTTGCGGGCGGCACTGGCCTGGATGGAGCAGTACAACTCCGCCCGATCGCCGAGTGGCTCGTGCCGGCCGCCCTGCTCCTGAAGGCCTCCGCGCCGGCCGCCAGGGACGTCCCCGAGGTCAACGGCTTCTTCACCGAGGGTTCCTTCCAACCGAGCGCCGCAGTGCACCTGGGCGTAGCCGTGGCACTGCGCCGGGGCGGCCTGGTTGCCCCCGCGCTGCACGACGCGGACGCCCTGCCGCTGGAGGTGCTGATGAAACAGCTGCGGGACCTGTTAAGCCGGGCGCGCGGCGGCCGGCTGCAGCGCGCGGAGATGGCCGATCCGACCCTGACCGTCACCAATCTCGGTGAACTCGGCGTCGAGAGCGTCTTCGGCGTGATCTACCCGCCACAGGTCGCCCTGGTGGGATTCGGCCGGGTGCGGGAGGAGCCGTGGGCCCGGAACGGCCTGCTCGGCGTGCGCCCCGCCATCACGGCCACCCTGTCCGCCGACCACCGCGTCAGCGACGGACTGCGCGGCGGGCGATTCCTCGCCCGGATCGACGAACTGATGCAGAACCCGGAGGAGCTATGACCGAACAGACCGAACAGGAGGCCCGAACGGCCGTGTATGCGGCCATCCGCCAAGTTGCGCCGGATGTCGACACCGACGATCTCGACGAGAGCGCGCGATTGCGCCAGGATCTGGAACTCGACTCGCTGGACTTCCTGCGGCTGATCGAGACGATCCACGAGGCGACAGGCGTGGACATCCCCGAGCGCGACTACGCGGTTGTCACAACGGTGCGCGGCCTGATCACCTATGTCGCCCTGCACGGTTGATTCAGTTCTCGAGCATTATTCGGTTTCTTCGCGGCCGAGTCAAGGCCCTCGACGCGGTCCCTCCCAGGATATGTACTAATGGTCCAGCCCGAACTGGAGGAACCCATGACCATTACCGCACATGCATCATCCGTTGCCACCTATAACCGTGCAGCGACGGACGCGTTCGGCGACTACCTGAGAAAGATCGGCAGCGTTTCGCTCCTCACCGCCGAGGACGAGGTCGACCTGGCCAGACGCATCGAAGTCGGCCTGTTCGCCGAGCAACGCAGCGAGCAGGGCGAGGTAGACCCCTCCTTGGCCCGCGAGTTGGCCTGGCTTGCCCATGATGGCCGCCGCGCGAAGAACCGCTTCATCGAATCGAATCTGCGCCTGGTGGTCAGCATCGCCAAG
>NZ_SOGD01000015.1:0-15106 GCF_004402345.1 Cryobacterium sp. TMT2-15-1
AGCCAGTGGCCCCCGACCGCGCGACCGTGTGGCTCCCAAAGGCAATACCGGTGGCCCCCGAAGGCAATATTCACTGGCCCCCAAACCCGCAAATACTCAGCCATCGTCAGGACGGCACAGGCTCATGCTGCACACGTTGTGCCGGCGGAATTGAGCGCGGTAAGCGGCGGACAGTGGGGACCGAAAGTACGACCAGCGCTACGACCACCGCCGCACCTGACATGACTAACAGGGCACGTTCCACTCCCAGTGTGGCGCCAGTGACGGCGGCAACGACGTTTCCGAGAGGGATCATGCCGGTACTGGCCAGGTAGTCGTAGCTTGAAACTCGCGAAATCGCTGCGGACGGAACGTGCTCCTGAAGGCTCGTCTCCCACAGGGTGAAGCACAGAGTCACACAAACCCCCGTGATGAGTTCCAGGCCAGCGACAGCCCATAACTCCAGACCGCTCCCGATAATCGCGGCCTGGCATGACGCTCCCACGAGAGCGAATGCAGCCACTCGCAGCGCGAACCGAGGACGCCACCTTAAAAGAATGAAATCGCCGATGAGCGACCCGACACCGAAGGCCACAACGATTGTCGCCCAGCCCGACGCACCACCGAACTCTGATTCCGACAGAACGGGCCCCAATACAAAGATGGCAGGCAAAACGAAAAGGGAATAGGCAGTCCAACCCCCGAGGAACGCGATAATCCACGACCGACTTCGAACTTCGGCCCACCCATGACGAAGGCTTCGAAAGAACGGCTCCGACCCGGCGCCAGCACCTGCCCGCTTCGAAGCCGCCCCTGTCTGGCGAAGCCGGAGGAAACAGAAAATCGAGACCGCAAACGTGAACGCGTCGAAAAGGAATGCACCTCCTGGGCCAAGTAACGCGACCAACACTGCACCAAGTGCCGGCCCGGCAATGGCACTGACCGAGAACGTTGCCCCGCGCAACGCGTTCGCTTGTTGAAGGTTGCGGGCTGAGACTACGGCCGGAAGAAGCCCTGCGAACGCAGGAGTGAAGAAGGCGTCAGCGGCCCCGTATAAGGCAGCAATGCCAACGAGGTGCACGACAGTCGCGTGGCCCGAAAGTAGCAAAAATGCGGCTGCAACCTGACAAAGCATTCGGATGACGTCCGAGATGATGATCAGCCTCCGGCGGTCGAAGCGATCGGCCCAAACGCCGGCGGGGAGAGCGAGCAGCACAAACGGGATGAATTGCGTTGCAGATACGATCGCGACCTGGCCCATATCGCCGCCGACGGCCAACACGGCGAATGGCAGGACCAACGCGGTGACTCGGTCGCCAAGGACGGACAGCAATTGGCCGAGGAACAATAGCCGGAACTGCGGTTCTTCCCGCAGCACAGCAGGCAATCGCAAACTTCGCGGGAGCACGTTTGCAGCAGGCATGTCTCAGTGGCTTCCGTGTTCTTGGGGATGCACGCGGCACCCGATTCGTGCCCGTCATCATGACGGTGGCGCTGTCGGGACGCCCCCGAACCATATCTTCGCTGCGATTTCAACATCCGCTGGGAGATCCGGGCCGGATCTCGCCGCATCGGAACGTCACATTGACAATGATACCCCCCTGGGGTATAGATTATACCCCTACCGGGTATGGGCCCGGTCCAATTCTAAGGAGTTTTTTATGAGTTCGCTTAATGACCGCAAAAGCGGTCGGCGCTGGTTGGGCTTGGCTCTCATCGCCGCAGCTCAATTCGTGGTCATCATGGACACGTCGATTATCGGCGTCGCATTACCGGACATCCAACGTGAACTCGGGTTCACCCCCGAGTCACTGTCTTGGGTGTTCAACGCCTATGTCGTGGCCTTCGGAGGGCTGCTACTGCTCGGCGGGCGACTATCCGACCTCCTTGGCGCACGAAAGGTCTTCATTGGAGGCTGGGTGGCACTGCTCATCGGCTCCGTCATGGCCGGAGCCGCCGGAACAGTCGCCTTCGAGATCGCGGGTCGAGCCGTGCAGGGAGTGGGTGCGGCACTGATCGCCCCCGCCGCACTCACCTTGCTGATGACACTCTTCGGCGGAACACGTGACCTCCCGAAGGCCTTCGCGATCTATGGTGCAGCCGCCCCGATCGGAGGAACAGCTGGTGTGTTCCTCGGCGGAGTGCTCACTGAATATGCCAGCTGGCCGTGGGTCTTCTACATCACCATTCCCATCGCTCTCCTCGTCATCGTCGCGGCACCGTTCGCGCTGCCGGCTATACCGGCACGCAGCGGGTCAATTGACGTCGGCGGAGCAGTAACCGGAACTCTCGGACTTACGGCACTGGTCTATGGGATCGTTCGCGCCCCAGAGGCCGGGTGGGCCGCAACTGAAACGTTGACCGCGCTGATCGCCGGCGTCGTGCTGCTGCTTCTGTTCTTCGTCATCCAATCCCGCAGTCGACAGCCCCTCCTCCGGCTCGGCATCTTCAGGGCGCCACAGCTCGGCGCTGCGAACATCGCACAATTGCTTCTCGGCGCATCGTGGATTCCCATGTGGTTCTTCCTGAATCTCTACCTTCAGCAGGTTCTGGGAGCGGGAGCATTTGCATCTGGTGCCGCACTGCTGCCGATGACCGCCTTGATCGTGGTCGGCATGATCGCACTCGCGCCTCGGCTCCAGGCTCGATTTGGGGCCAAATCGATGATTGTCAGCGGTCTGCTCCTTCTGAGCGCGGGCCTCGGCTGGCTGGCATTTGTCCGGCCAGACGGCAATTATGCGGTAGATGTGCTTCCGGCTACTCTCGTGGCTGCGCTGGGGATGGCGCTTGCCTTCGTCCCGTCGCTCGGAACGGCCATCTCCAGTGCACGGCCCGAGGAGACGGGCACGGCCGCCGGACTGGTCAATACCAGCTACCAGATCGGTTCGGCAGTCGGGCTCGCTGCACTCACGGCGGTAGCGGCCGCGTTTACGGGTGCCGCGGGCGACGCGTCTGCACTCACAGATGGCTACTCCGCCGCATTCGTGGGAGCAGCGATTATCGCCGTCGCGGGGGCTCTTGTGGTCGCGGTTGCCCTCCGGCCCGCACCTAACGCAGTCCAAGAGCCTGCGGTGGCGCAGGCGGTGGCCTAGAAACCGACCGGTGGGGCATGGCGCATGGCGCCATGCCCCACCGGTCCGCGCCCACACCCGCTACAAGCGAATCCCCATCTACACAGTGTGGCGACCTCAGTCGGGGCCCTTGAAGGCGGCCAGGGAATTATTTGGGCAGCGGCACCCACACTCCGCCAACCTTCAACCCTTCCCCGCAGCCCTGCCATGTACACGTCTTCATCAGCTCGATTCTTGTCGCGCGGTGTCCGCGGACAGGCCGATCGACCGGACGCTTCCCAGTTCGTAGCCGCAGCCCGCGATGGGGGCCCAAGTCAACCGCCGACCTCTGCGAGGACTTCCGATGGGCCTGCACCCAGGGACCCGCTGGGTCGAGCTCCACCTGGCGACCGTGTCCCGAGTGACCGCCGACAGGGGTTGGACCAAGACCCGTCCTGAGCCGTTCGCAACGTGGATGCCGGGACTTGATGCACGGTTCAGGCCTACGAACGCGGAACCTGGAGCCTGGAGCCTGGAACCTGGAACCCGGAACCTGGCGTTCCTGAATCAACTGCGACAGCGTTGGCGTCCTTATCGGTGCCGAACTTGGTAAGGGCGAGCACCACGCAGGCGCCCTTAACCGGACCGGGAAGGTGCTCCTCGACAAAGCATTGCCGAACGAGTAAGCCAAACTGCGGGCCCTGACCGGGAAGCTAAAACAATGAGGCCAGATCCTGTTCGTGGCGGCTCAGCCCGCGGCGATCGGCGCTCTGTCGATCGCAGTCCCCAATCCGAGGACGTGCTCGTGGGCGATTGCCCAGCCTGGCCATTCGGCGAATCGCTGACCTGCATGCAGGCGAGGCGAAGACCGATACCGGCGGCGCGGCGTTCATCGCCCAAGGCGAACGCTCCCGCACGCTGCGATCGGTTCCGTTCGCCAACCAGCAGGTTGCGGACCTCTCGATGCTCTGCGGATTCGACGATGACGTCGTCGGCCAGATCACTGCGACGAGCAACCGAATCCGCAGGCTCCTGGCCCAGGTCCACCCGCCGTTGGAGCGCGTCCTCGGCCGCACCTGGACCACCCCGCAGTGCTGGACCTTCTGCGGATACCCGTCACCGGCCTCCAGGAAAGGAGCCGGCACGGTTCGGCTCGGCAACCGCCTAGTCAAGCTCGCTCCCCGGATGAGCCGCCGCCTGGCAGAGCAGATCGCCACTGCCCTGGGCGAGCAGACCGTGTTCGTGGTCGGCACCAATCAGCTCACGTGCGCGACGGCGCACTGGCACTCAGCCAGGGTACCCGCCGCGATCCCGGTGTCCGAGGTGGCCGAGGTGTCCCAGGCTTCTCCCACAAGAGGCTCGCTTAGCGGGACAAATGAGTCACAGTGCGGCCACAGGAAACGGGCTGCTGCTGCGCCCACGATAGCGAGGATCGCCAAGACAGACCACGTGGCGGTGAAGCCCAGATTCGTGCCCATCCATCCTGCGATGGGATAGGTGATGAGCCAGGCAAGGTGGGAAAGTGAGAACTGGGCGGCGAAGACCTCAGGTATTTCGTTTGGTTGCACTGAACCGCGAAGCACCCGGCCTGTCGGTGTGACGATCAATGCCATTCCGGCTCCGACTACAAACCAGATCATCGCTGTGCCAACCCAACCGAGCTCCCCTGTGGCGGCGAGTGACGCTGCCGCGATTGTACCGGCAACGAGCACCACAGCACCGGTCATCATGACGGTGCGGTCGGACACCCGGTCCAGAACGCGCGGGAGCGCAAGCGCTGCCAGCAGCGTTCCACCCCCGGACGCAGCAAGCATCCAGGCTACGTCCACCTGCGAGCCGCCCAGTGCGTCACGGACGTGGTTGACGGTGTTGACAATGACGATGGACCCGGCGGTCGCGACAACGAGGTTCAGTGCCATTACGCCGCGTAGCCGAGGTGTACGGAAAAATGTCTTGATCCCTGCACTGGCCCGATCCCACGCCTTGGCGTGGGCGCTGGGGTGCGCATTGGGGATACGGGTCGAAAGAACGAGAACAGCAGAGAGGACGAAGCCCACGGCGGTGCCAAGAAACAGCCCGTTGAAAGTCATGAAACTCAACGCGACTGCCGCCAGCACCGGGCTGAGCAGGCTCTCCATGGTGTACGCGACCTGGGACGCTGATAAGGCACGCGTGTACTGCGCCTTGTCTGACACGATGTCGGGGATCACGGCCTGGAACGTTGGTGTGAATGCAGCGGACGCAGTCTGGAGTACGCCGATCAGGACGTAGATATGCCAAATCTCGGTGATAAACGGCAGCGCGAGAACTACAGCGGCGCGTACCACGTCCAGCCCGACAAGGAACATTCGCCGGGGCAATCGATCGACGTATGCGGCGGCGAGCGGCGCGATCATCACATACATGACCATCTTGATGGTGAGCGCGGTACCGAGGACCAGGCCTGCACTCGGCCCGGCGAGGTCATAGGCAAGTAGTCCGAGCGCCACAGTAGTTAACCCGGTGCCAAACAGCGCGATGATTTGGGCACTGAAGAGGTGACGGTAATCGCGTATCGCGAACAAGCGCATGGTTCTGCCCTCATGTCTGATTGGTTAGTCAGGAACTCCACCGCGCGGAGAAGTCAGCGAAGTGGCGTTGGTTCGATCCGGCGCGGGGTCAGGCCAGCAAGGAGGTTAAATGCACCAGTAAGAATGTTCAACGAGACGACGCCCACGACGTCCGCAATTTCACGGTCGTTGAATCCGTAGTCACGCAATCCATTGATCTGTGCATCGGTGATGGCCGTCGGCTCACGGTAAACCTTGAGTGCGAGGTCGATGATCGCAGCTATCGAGGGATCGACGGAGCCTCCCGCCCGAGCCCTCTGGATCTCGCCTTCGTCGATTCCGAGCGAGCGGGCGGTGTCAATGTGGGAATTGAGGCATAGTCCGCATCCCTGCTGCACTTGGACCGCAATTGAAATGCGTTCGCATATCTTGCGACTGAGCTTGGTCCGCCTCATGGCGCGGCTGAGTTGGAGGTAGCCGCTGAGAAGGGCCGGTGAATGTGCCATTGCTGAGACCATGGAGCCCACACGGCCATGTTTAGAGACCAGGTCGGACAGCAGGTCGCGCGAAGCACCAACGGCTGTGCTCGGCGTTAGTAGGGAAAGTCGTGGCACGATAATTCCTTGCGGATTAGATCGGCTGCTGCGGAGGAAAATCAGTGGTGTGGTCGTCCACTTGGCCGACGCTTGTTAGCGGCGCTGCGGACGGCTTCGACCCCGTGACGGCCCTAGCCGCCTCCACAGTGAAATGAGCGCTGTGCACGATTCCTTCATGCTGGAAATCCAGGTGCACGCGATAGCGACCGGCGGAGGGGGCAGTTGCGAAGAAGGAGATTTCCGGCCCCGGCTTAGTGATGCCGTCACCGGGTTCGCCCTGCGGGTGAACGTGCAGATAGGCAAGGTCTCCCGAGCGCAGCGCGACCAAGTGTCCGTATGAGCCGAGATAGGGCTCCAACGTGTTGACGGGCTGCGTTTCGAGCGTGACGTTGAAGGTAAGTTCACTGGGAGTACCGGCCGAGAGCCCTCCAAATAGGGTTACCGTGTACGCACCAGCGCGTACGATCCGGAGCGCGTCGGGGACTGCCTGCGGGTCGTAAGTGCCGGCAACCGAGGCGTCGATGCCCAACGTCATGGGTTCACGACGGGGCGGCTGGAAGTCCGCGAAGAACCGCCAGTCCCCGGGGACTAAGACCAGGTCAGCGGCCCAAGTGCCGAACTCATCCATTACGGGATGCACGTGTTGGAAACCGGTCATGTCGCGCCGGATGGCGATGAAGTGCAACCACTTCTCATGCAGCGGCACGAATTCAGTCAATACACCACCGTCGGGGCCGACCACCATGAAGACCACCTTCGTCCGACCGCTCATGAGGATGGTCGAGTGCAGGACAAGGGTGTACCCGTATTGAGAGACCAGTAGGCCTCCTGGTTCGACCGCGCCATGTCCGGCGTGGCTGAGATCCCCGTGGTTTTCCTGGCTGTTCATCGTGTCTCCATTCCATCTAATACCGAATCCCGGACCGATTGACCCGAACCGTCAGGCAAAGGCTGCTCCTATGCCCATCCCATCGAGCAACTATCCGTTACGGCACCATATAGAACACCCTACCCGGGTAGGGTATTGCAAATCAAGACTTGCGTGTCCAGAGAGCGTGCACTCGACGAGGCGTGGTGGATGGTCGTTGCACGGTTTGCGGGCTCGAGCGGGTCGATGGACCGGTCCGCGTCATCGCTTCACTGATGCGCAGTCGTGGCTAAACGAGTGGAGCATTTACAGACGCCCCACTGCAGCTGTAGCGAAGCTGATGGCCGAACTCTCTTAGCGCATGAAAAGCACCTCCGATCAGTGAGGACAGGGAACCGTTGACGCCTTTGGTCCGTGCAGCGCGATTGTGCGTGTTTGTCGCCGCGACCGCGTAGCCAATGCGTGAAAGTCCCCTTAGGAGCGTACAAGTCGGGCGACCGCGTCGCTAGCCTCCTTGATCTTCATCTCCGCACCAGGGCCATCTAGGCGAGCCGCATCGAGCACACAGTGTTTGAGGTGGTCATCGAGGAGGCTGACGGCGACAACCCGCAGAGCGCTGGTGAGGGCGCTGATCTGGGTCAGGATGTCGATGCAGTATTTCTCTTCGTCTACCATCTTGGAGATTCCGCGGGCCTGCCCTTCTACACGCTTGAGGCGTTTCAGGTAGTCGTCCTTGTCGGTGAGGTATCCGTGATGGGGCATCGATACGGTTGGAGTGGGCATTTGATCGGTTCCTTCGGTTCAGCGCTGCAAAACAGCGGGCTGGTTTAGGACGGGCGGGGGCGTAGCAGTCGGGCGTGGAGTGCGACCACGACAACAGACAGGGGGGACATCAGGTTCTCGCCGACCGACATTGGCAGCAAGGACTCTACTTGGTCGAGCGCAGGCGCTGCAAGCGGCACGGCGATGATATTAGGACCCGGCGTCCACCTGAGGCACGGCCTCATCTTGTGGCAGGAACGGCGGGATAGCCGGATCGGCGAGCACGCTTCGGGGATCGGAACCGGCGAGAATATCCCCAGCTGGCTCGATGGCGAAGTCCGCGCCGGCGCTGATCGGGATGCCGAATTCGGCCTGCGCCGGGGCGGGGGCGTCGTTGGTACCGTCGCCGACCACGGCGACCGTGCGGCCTTCTGCAACGTCTCGACTTTCAAGAACTTGCGCCCCGGAGCCATCTGGCCGAAGACGCGGTCGATGCCCAGCTCAGTGCCAACCACGTTTGCAACGATCAATTGCTTGTCGTCCGCGGCGCGGACGATCGACTTGGCAAGGGGATGCTCGCTGTCGCCTTCTGCGGCTGCGGCGATCGCAAGGATCGGATCCGCCTCGACGGCGCCGAACGATTCCACTGCGATGACCGTCGGCTCCCCCGTGGTCAGAGTACCGGTCATATCGAACAGAACGGCGTCACCCATGTCTGGCATGATCGCCCGGGGCTCACCATATCTGTAGGCCACCCGGTGAACGCGATAGGTGTCGTGCTCAGTCGTCGGCGTGCTTTCGCTGGTGACGCTCCCAGTATGCCCGTGAGCAGTCGGTGGCTCGGGAATTTGTGACTGCATGATCACCGTGGTGTGCGTCGGGTCATCATGGGATCACGTCCGTGTGACTAGCGTTTCGTCGATTCTGGCGCAACCGAGGTGCGCGACGCGACGAGTTCGGCAGCCTCACCGACAGGGTCGAAGGTGGCGTGAAGCCTCGGCATCCAACTAAACACCGACGGGACTGCGTCCATTCCAATGACTCCGATTGGAACGCCGTTGTGTTCGTTGACAACGACAAGTGGGTCTGCAGACTCGACGCGCATCGACACGCCCGTGCCGGTGAGCCCAGCCCCGGCGACCATCGAACCGCTCATCACGGCAGTGAATGAGGCGCGGGGCCTGTACCGGCCGGGATCCGCGCCCACGCCCAGGTCCGCCAAAATAGCGCGCGCTGCGTGCTCACCCTGTGCTACCGCTTCAGCCCAGTGGTCGATGCGCCACGTTCCCAGCAGATCGTCGTGGTGGTTCGCCGCCCCTCCCGCCGCGTACACCCCGACTTCGGCCGCCCGCAGCGTTTCGTCGACCCCGACGCCCTCATTCCAGGGGGCTGGCGCCTCGGGAGTCGTACCGTGCGCCACGACGAACAAGTCCGCTTCAAGGGAGGAACCGTCGTCGAGCTGGATGCTGAGTTCGGCGCCATCGAGGCGAATGCTAATGGGGGCTCGCCCGAAGGCCGTGGCGAGGTGAGCGCGGTGTGCGTCCGCCAGGCGGCCTGCAAGTTCTTGACCGAAAACTGTGACACCAGGAAGAGACGAACGGGCGAGCAGGGTGACGTGATGGCCCTTCTCCCGCAGCAGCGTCGCCGTCTCGCCAGCGACCAGTCCTGCTCCTGAGATGACGATCCGGCCAGGGCGGCCAACCGCGGCCAACGCATCTCTGACCCGGATGGCGTCGGCGACCGAATGCAGCGTGGTGAGTCTCCCAGCCGCGGCGGCATCATCGGCGCCCGGGATGGGGAGTCCACGCGGGATACTTCCCGTGGCGACGAGTAGCGCGTCGTATCCGGCAGACACCCCCGAAGCCAGGTACACCCGGCGTTCGGCGGTTTCGATTCGGATCGCGGTGTCGAGGAGAGCATTCACCCCGGGAAGGGCGGTCTGCTCAGGAGTGAGGAGCCCGACCGCAATTCCTTTGGTCACCAGCGTGCGATTGTAGGGCGTCTCGCCGGTGCGGCCGACAAGGGTGACGGTGATCGCAGTCGCCGAGGCGAACACCCTTGCAGCGGCGGTACCGGCAGCGCCGGCGCCGATGACCAGGACATGGGGGTGGGACATCAAATTGTCGCCTTTCACGGGAGAGGACGCGGCATAACGCGAAAGGGGCTCGCGAAGGCAATCTGCGCGAGCCCCTCGAGGTCGAACTTTCAGGCGACGCTTGCGTACTTCGCCGGGTCGACGTCGAACAGCGGACCGCAGGCGGCGCAGCAGAACCAGTAGCGTCCGCCCTCATAGTCGCGGTAGAGGCCCTGTGCCTCGGCGACGCTCTTGACGACGGGGGTGCCCGCCATCACGAGGCAGAGGGCGAGATCCTCGCTGGCTGTGTCAGCGGGAGCGGCATGGTGACCGGAACAGGTACTGCTCGTCACTGCAGCATCGGTTTTGGGGCTGTTGTTCATAGTCATGGTGAGAGATTTCCTTTTGTGATGATGAAGCGGTCGTCCGGCAGCTTCCGACGTTCGGCGGCAAGGGCCTCATAACGTGAGGCTCCAATAGTACCAGCCTATACCGGGTAGGGGTATACGACGCACCCGGGGCGCCGCATTGCGGCACCCCGGGGTAAATCGATTCAGGCTGCGTATTTGGCCGGGTCGGCGTCGAAAGCTGGGCCGCACCCGGCGCAGCAGAACCAGTAGCGATTGCCCTCGAAGTCACGGTAGAGGCCCGCGACCTCCGCTGATTCCTTCTTGGCCGTCCCGCCCATGACGGGGCAGATTGCGGCCTCTTCACCCGCGACCGCCAGGAGGTTCTGGCGGCCGGTGTCTGCAATCTCCGGGCTCGGTGCCGTGGTGCTGCAACAGCTAGACGATGCTGCGGCGGGGTGGTTGATTCTGATCATGGTGCCTTCTTTCGGGTGGTGGGGGGTGTCATGGGGTTGCGTTGCTTTTGAAACTGCGTAGCCGGAGGCTGTTGCCGACGACGAAAACGCTGGACATTGCCATTGCAGCGCCGGCAAGCATCGGGTTCAGCAGTCCGAGAGCAGCGATCGGAACGGCGGCCACGTTGTAGGCGAAAGCCCAGAACAGGTTCGATTTGATCGTGCTCAGGGTCTTCCTGGACAGTCGGATCGCGTCGGCTGCGCTGCGCAGATCGCCACGGACGAGGGTGATGTCGGAGGCTTCGATCGCCACGTCGGTGCCGGTACCCATCGCCAGACCCAGGTCAGCCTGCGCGAGGGCTGGAGCGTCGTTGACGCCGTCGCCGACCATCGCGACGATCTTCCCCTCACTCTGCAGGCGGGTGATGACGTCGACCTTGTCCTTGGGCAGCACCTCGGCGAAGACGGTGTCGATTCCGACCTCGGCGGCGATCCGACGGGCCACTGCCTCGTTGTCGCCCGTGAGCAGCACGGGCGTCAGCCCCAGCGCCTTCAGCTGTGCGATCGCCTCGGCGCTGGTTGACTTGACCGTGTCGGCCACGATGAGGATGCCGCGCGCGGCACCGTCCCACCCCACGGCCACGACGGTCTTGCCCTCATTCTCGGCACGCGCTTTGGCGAAGGCCACTTCCGAGCTCAGCTCGATTGACCATTCGGCGAGCAGCGACTCGCGCCCGACGACAAGCGCGTGACCTTCGACGATGCCCTGCACGCCCTTGCCCTCGATATTCGCGAAGCCCTCGACTGCCGGCAGCGTGCCGACCTCCTGAGTGGCGCCCTTAGCAATGGCCTGGGCAATCGGGTGCTCTGAGGCATCCTCAAGCGCACCAGCCAGCCGCAGGAGCTCGCCACGGTCGGTGCCGGGCTCCACGACGACGTCAACCAAACTCATCTTGCCGGTCGTAACCGTGCCGGTCTTGTCCAGAACGACCGTGTCGACCTTGCGAGTGGACTCCAGCACCTCCGGACCCTTGATCAGAATGCCCATCTGCGCCCCCCGACCGGTGCCGACCAGCAGAGCGGTCGGAGTGGCAAGCCCAAGTGCGCACGGGCAGGCGATCACGAGAACCGCGACCGCGGCCGTGAACGCGGCGGCGACGGGGAACCCAGCGCCCAGCCAGGCAGCCAGCGCCGCCACGGCGATGACGATCACGATCGGCACGAACACGCCGGAGATCCGATCGGCCAAACGCTGAGCCTGGGCCTTTCCTGTCTGGGCGTCCTCCACGAGCCGCGCCATCTGCGCCAGCTGCGTGTCGGATCCGACCCGGGTGGCACGGACAACCAAGCGCCCGCCGACGTTAACGGTGGCGCCGGTGACGGCGTCACCTGCGGCGACCTCGACCGGGACGGACTCGCCGGTGAGCATCGACGCATCCACTGCGGAAGTGCCAGAAACCACGACGCCGTCGGTGGCAATCTTCTCCCCCGGGCGGACCACGAACTCGTCGCCGGCCAGGAGTTCGTCGACGGCGATCTTCGTTTCGACTCCGCCGCGCAGCACCGACACGTCCTTCGTTCCAAGCTCCAGCAGGGCACGAAGCGCGGCGCCCGCCTGTCGCTTGGATCGCTTCTCGAAGTAGCGTCCGGCCAGGATGAACATGGTCACACCAGCGGCCACCTCCAAGTAGATGTTCGCTGCACCGTCCGAAGGAGCGAGGGTGAGTGCGAACGGGTGCGTCATGCCGGGAACGCCAGCAGTGCCGAGGAACAGCGCGTAGAGCGACCAGGCGAACGCCGCCGTGGTACCCATCGAAATGAGCGTGTCCATCGTGGCCGTGCCATGTTTGAGGTTCGCCCAAGCAGCCTTGTGGAACGGCCATGCAGCCCACACGATCACCGGCGCGGCCAACGCAAGAGACGCCCACTGCCAATACACGAACTGAAGTGCGGGGATCATCGCCATGGCAATGACCGGCACAGTCAGCGCGATCGAGACGACGAGACGATTGCGCAGCGACGTCAGCTCGGGGTCCGCGTCATCCGCACCCTCGCCGCCTGCGGCGCCCTTTGCCTTCTTCACCGCCGGGAGCGCGGCCGTATAACCGGTCTTCTCCACTTCAGCGATCAGTAGTGCCGTGTCGTATCCACCGGGGACGGTGATCCTGGCCTTCTCTGTCGCGTAGTTGACGGTCGCGGCGACTCCGTCAAGCTTGTTGAGCTTCTTCTCGATCCGCATCGCGCACGACGCGCAAGTCATCCCGCCAATCTCGAGTTCGACGCTGGTATCCGCAGCGTTGGCGGCAGTTGCAGTGCTCATGGGGTTCCTTCTTCTTTCACGTCTCTGGGAGCGGTTGACAGTCAGTGACCGTCGGAGCCGCTCTCCCCGTGGGGTTGAGTGGGCTCGTCGCCATTCTGATAGGTTGCGTCAACCGCAAACTTGGCGGTGTGAACCTGCCCATCGACCTTGAAGTCGAGATAGAGCAGGTAGCGGCCAGCGGTGGGGGCCTCGGCGAAGAACGTGATCTCCGGGCCCGCCGTCTCACCGGCCTTGGGCTCATCGCCCTCGGCGTGGACATGGAGGTAGGCGAGGTCCCCGCCACGCAGCGCGACCAAGTGGCCGAATGCGCCCAGGTAGGGCTCCAACACAGTGACCGGCTCCCCCTCGCGGGAGACGCTGAGTGTCAGCTCCGACGCGGATCCAGCGGCCAGGGTCCCGTCGACGGTCACCTCGTACCCGTCGACCGAAACGGTCGTGTTCGGCTCGGTGACCGGGGCCGGAGCGATCTCACCAGCAACGTCGATCGTGCGAGTCAGAGTCACCTTGTCAGGCCCATCTTCGACCGCGGGCGCGAAGTCGGCGTACACCCGGTAACTGCCCGCCTCGGCCCACTCCCAGGGCAGCGACCAGAAGCCGGTGTGGTCATCGAGAGTCGGGTGGACGTGCCGGTATTCGGTTCCGTCCGAGCGCACAACAATCAGGTGCAGGTCTTTCTCGTGCGAGTTCTTGTACGCCGTCAACGGCGCGCCTTGCTCATCAGCGATCTGAAAGCTCAACTCGCCGGCCTCGTCGACGGACGTTGGCGCACTCACCTGGGATAGTGCGTACCCGTAGGCTGAGAGGGAAACGCCCGGAAGCGTCACCGCGGCGACTTCATCTGCAGCCATGGCGGGCTTCTCATGCCCGCCCGTCGCGTGGCCGCCTGAAGCTTCGCCCTTCCAGTCCGTCACGACACTGTCGGGGACGACCGCGGCTGCGATGGCGAACGCTCCAGCGAAGGCGACTACCAACCCTGCTGCGTAGAGACTCAGTCGTCCGGCGCCGTTCATAAGGAACGCACCGCCGAGTAGCCGGCCTCGTCCACTGCGGCAAGGACCACTGCGTCGTCAATCGAGCTGGCGGAGGACACGATGAGCTTGCCGGTCTGCGCGCTGACCTGAATTTCTTCGACGCCCGGTATTTGGCTGACTTCCTCACGGATCGACAGCTCGCAGTGGCCGCATGTCATTCCCGTGACTTGGTACTCAGTCGTAGACATATTTATCCTTTCGGTGGATACCCCCGGTGGGTATTCCATAATGATAACCCCTACCCCGCTGGGGTATTCCCTTCGTCGAGAATTCGAGCGACCGATCGACCCGGGCGGGCCCCGTCACGGTGGCCTGTCGGGTGTTGCGCTTCTCTACAGGCGTCCTGCAAGTGGAAGCACAAACAGCACCTGCCCCTGCTGCTTCAGCTTCCCGATCAGGTCCCTCCGTTTGGCTTCCTCTGTCGGCAGGGCCTTAACGACGAGCACCTTCCCAGCCCGGAACAGGGCGACTGCGTGGTGCTCGCCCTTGCCAACTTCAACGCCGATGTCTCGGCATCCACGTTACGAACGGCCTGGGACAAGTCCCGGTTCAGCCCCTTACCAGGGATCACCAGATACCGGTCAAACCCGGTGACAACACCCTCCGGCCCGGCATGCCGGGCCTGACAGGCCAACACCCTCAAACAGCGGCCGGAGGCCGTCGCGCAGCGATCGCGAAGCGACGCTTGAGGCGGGAGAATTCGACCCCGTAGTCTGCACGGGCCTCACGGGCGATTGCCAAGGAGACAGTGGCGGCTAAGCCGCCTCCGACAGTGCGTTCTATGGCCAAGCGGTGGTCGCGGCCCCCGCGGGGCCGGCGCGGAAGTCTCCATCACCGCCCAGATGGACCCCGTGACACGCTTGATCGTTCGATACTCACAGGTTCTTCACCAACCGGCCGTCATGGTCGAAAAGCCCGGAAGTCGAGCATCGATTCCTCGACGGCGAGAACCGACCAGGTGCCTCCGTCTGCATCGGTGAACGCGTAGGCGGGGACCACCAGGACGCTCCCGTCCGGCTGCCACTGGCTGGTGAGACCGAGCTGTGCGCTAACGATCTCGACCTTGTTCACCGGC
>NZ_SOGD01000004.1:0-16688 GCF_004402345.1 Cryobacterium sp. TMT2-15-1
CCGCTAGAAACGGATCCAAACCACGAGGTTTTTGGCATTTGACATTGTGCACGCTGTTGAGTTCTCAAGGATCGGACGCACTCGACTTCAAGCCCCATACGGGCTGTCGCTTCGAGGCAACTTGTATAACTTACCCAGCCGACTAATCCCTGTCAAATCACGGAAAGCAGCCGATTCCGAGTGCACCAAAGCGACTCGAAAAAATTTGCATATGCGACCTGACGACTAGCCGGAGAGAGCTATTATCTTGGTTTCTGCTCGAACGCCCCCTTGCGGAAGGGTATGCGAGAAAAAACTAAAACCTTCGTCCCACTTGAGGCCGGGAAACTCTGCGGCTTTCCGAACCTGTGGGGTGACTAGAGAGACATTACGGTGAATTCTGGGGGTGCGCAACTCCCTCCCGCATCCCGGGCGTGTCGGCTTCGACGCCCTGGCGCAAGCCCCCAAGTGCGGGCCTCACGGCGGTCCGGCGCGTCTCAGCGTCCGGTCGAGACCGTGACGGTGAATTTGGCGTTCCGGCCGACCTGGTGTGTCGGCCCGACCAGTCGCGTCAACGCGGGACGATAACCGAGGTGGGTGTTCCACACGCTCCACAGCTCACCACCGGGCTGCAACACTCGTCCGGCATCCTCGAACAGTTTCAGGGCTATGCCGGCATGGACCGACGAGCCGATATGAAAGGGCGGGTTCAGCACAATCAGTTCGGCCGAGGCATCCGGTTGGCTCTGGAGCGCGTCATCCCGCACGACCGTGACCCGGTCGGCGAGCGCATTGGCCACCATGGTGGCCCGCGCGGAGGCGACGGCCGCGGCCGACTGGTCGGTGGCGATCACCCGTAGGGCGGGACGGCGTCGGGCGAGGGTGGCGGCCAGCACCCCGGTGCCGCAGCCGAGATCGATGGCGCTCCGGGCATCCGTTTTCATGCGATCGAGGAACTCGAGCAGGTAGCGCGTTCCGATATCGACGGTCGCGCCGGCAAACGCGGCCCCGTGGGCGCAGATCGTGAGTCCAAGGTCGGCGTGCTCCACAGAATTCGGCCAGGTGGACACCGTCGGCTCAGTGGCGGAGGCAATCGGGGCCGCTGCCCTGAGTACCCGCGATTTCTGCCGGGCCGACGAAATCTGCAGCTCGCCGAAATGCCGGCGGAGCACCGCGTTCATGGTCGGCGTCATGTGCTTGATGCGTCCGCCGGCGATCACCACCACATCCGGTGCCGCGAAACGACGGATGGCGTCGGCGAACTCATCGAGCGCCGCCAGACTGCGCGGCAGCTGGATCAGTACCACCCGCGCGTCCGCCAGCAGTTCTTCGCCCAGGATGAGGGAGTGGTAGGAATCCGCGAGTCCGGCGTCGGCCGCATTCAGGGCGAGTGCCAACTCCCCGGAGAGGACATCCTGGTGCACCCGGATTCCCCGAGCCCCGGCCAGTGCGGCCGCGCCCAGGGTGAGGGCGCCATAGCGGTCCTCGATCACCACGACCTCACCGGATCCTGCCTCGGCCAGCACGCCGGCCGCCTCGTCGAGGATCAGCCGGTCGCTCGCATCCACGGCGAAGAGATTGTCCGCTTCCACGTCGGGGAAACGTCTCAGGCGGTCAAAGGAAAAATCGGGCATTGCCTCAGGCTAACCCGCAGTGCGGCTACTTCTCGTCGCCGATCGGGCGGGATCCCAGGGGGCGCCAGATCACGATCTGGTTGGACCGGCGCGTGCGCGTACCGGCCCGCATCGAGATGACCTCGCCGGCCGAGCCGGCCGCGAAGACGCGGCGGCCCGGACGGTTGAGCAGTTCATCGGCCAGCGCAGACTCCAATTCGCGCAGCCGCGATTCGAGCGTGCGCACGTGGTCCTCGAGGTCAATGATGCGACGGATGCCTTCCAGGCTCACACCCTCGGCACCAAGCTCCGCGATCTCGCGGAGCTTGGCCACATCCCGCATCGAGTACCGGCGAGACCGACCGGGGGTTCGGTCGGGACTCACCAGTCCCAGGCGATCATATTGGCGCAGCGTTTGCGGGTGCATGCCCGCAAGCTCGGCGGCCATCGAGATCACGAAAACCCGGGTGTTCTCGTCCACCGTCAGTCTCTCGCCTTCGCGAGGAGTTCGTCGCGCGGATTCTCCTTCGGCAGTGCTTCCGCGAAGGCCGCGAGTTTCTCCTCGGCGTCCTTCGACAGATGAGACGGAACGGCAACCTGAACCTCCGCCAGCAGGTCCCCGGTGCCCTTGGGCGTCACGACACCACGCCCCTTGACCCGCAGCACGCGCCCGCTCGGGGTACCCGGGGCGATACGCAGTTTGACCGGCGCTCCGCCCAACGTCGGCACCTCGATAGTGGCGCCGAGCGCGGCCTCGACGAACGTGACCGGCACGGAGACCCGCAGGTTCAGCCCGTCGCGCTCGAAGACCGGGTGCTTGCGCACGTTCACCGTGAGCACGATGTCGCCGGACTCGCCGCCGTCGGGGCTGTACTGCCCCTGGCCGCGGAGTTTGATCTTCTGCCCGTCGGCCACCCCGGCCGGGATCTTCACCTTGATGGCGCGGCCATCCTGCGTTTGCAGGGTGATCTGGTCACCGTGCGTGGCCGTGATGAAGTCGACCGTGGTCGACGCGATCACGTCGCGGCCGCGAGTCGGCCCGCCGTAACCGCGGAACCCGCCGCTCGAGGTGCCGAAACCGCCACCACCCTGACCGCGGCCGAACATGCCGCCGAGGAGGTCGTCGAAACCGCCCTGCTCATAGGAGTAGCCGGGCTGTTGTTGCCGCGCGCCCCCACCGAACATGCCGCCGAAGACATCGTCGAAGCCTCCGGCCTGCCCGCCGCCGGGGCGCGGGGCGGTGAAGCGGGCTCCACCGCCCATCGCGCGCACGGCATCGTATTCCTTGCGTTGGGCAGGGTCACCGATCACCGAGTGTGCCTCGCTGATCTCCTTGAACGTCGCCTCGGCCGCAGGGTTGCCCGGATTGGAGTCCGGGTGGTACGTGCGGGCGAGCTTGCGATAGGCCTTCTTCAGCTCGGCCGGGGTGACGTCCTTTGACACACCCAGGACCTTGTAGAAGTCCTTATCGAACCAGTCCTGGCTAGCCATCGCTCGGTACCTGCACGACGACCTTGGCCACGCGCAGGAGCGACGAGCCGAGGAAGTAACCGGTCTCGATCACGTCACCGACTGTCTCCGACTCGATGCCCGCGGTGGGCAGCTGGAAGATCGCCTCGTGGATGGTCGGATCGAACGGTTCGCCGACCGTGCCGAAGGACTTCACGCCCAGGCGCTCGACGCTCCCCCGGAGTTTTGCGGCGATCGTGCTGAACCCCGAGTCTTCGACCAGGTCGCCGTGCTTCTCAGCGCGGTCGAGATCGTCGAGCACGGGAATCAGGCCCTTGACGACATCCACGGTGACGCGCTCACGCTCGACCTCGCGGTTGGCCTCGGTGCGGCGCCGGTAGTTGGCGTACTCCGCGGTGACCCGCTTGAGGTCGGCGAGGTGCTCGCTCGTGGGCTCGTCGACTTCCCGCGTGGCGGCATCCAGGATGTCTTGGACCGTCAGCTCGTCCTCTTCGATACCCTCGGCGGACGCCTCGTCGATGTCCTCGACACTCACACCTTCGGATTCCGTCTCGGCGTCGGCCCCGGGGGCACCCTCAGCGGATGCCCCCTCGTCGAACGGCTCGTCGCCAGGACGCTTGTTGTCGTCTGCCATTACTTCTTGGCCTCGTCTTCGTCGTCGACGACCTCGGCGTCAACCACGTCTTCGTCAGAGCCGGCCGCGTCGGCGGTCGGCTCGGAGTCGCTCGGGGCACCGGCCGCGGCATCCGCCTGGCTGGTCTTGTAGATGGCCTCGCCGAGCTTGCCCTGGCTCTCGTTGAGCTTGTCGAAGGCCGTCTTCACGGCCGCATCGTCGTCGCCGACGAGAGCGGCCTTGAGTGCGTCGACGTCGGCCTGAACCTCGGACTTCACGTCCTCGGGCAGCTTCTCGTCGTTCTCCTTGATCAGCTTCTCGATCGAGTACGCGAGCTGCTCCGCCGTGTTGCGGGTCTCGGCTGCCTCGCGACGGCGCTTGTCCTCGGCGGCGTGCTCTTCGCCCTCGCGCACCATGCGCTCGATGTCTTCCTTAGCGAGCGAGGATCCGCCCGTGATGGTCATCGACTGCTCCTTGCCGGTGCCCTTGTCCTTGGCGGACACGTGCACGATGCCGTTGGCGTCGAGATCGAAGGTGACCTCAACCTGCGGGATGCCGCGCGGGGCCGGCGCGATACCGGTCAGCTCGAACGTGCCGAGGTTCTTGTTGTCGCGGGTGAACTCGCGCTCGCCTTGGAAGACCTGGATCGCGACGGACGGCTGGTTATCGTCGGCCGTGGTGAAGGTCTCGCTGCGCTTGGTCGGGATGGCCGTGTTGCGCTCGATCAGGCGCGTCATGATGCCGCCCTTGGTCTCGATGCCGAGGCTCAGCGGGGTGACGTCGATGAGCAGAACATCTTTGCGCTCACCCTTCAGCACACCAGCCTGCAGTGCGGCGCCAACGGCGACGACCTCGTCCGGATTGACGCCCTTGTTCGGGTCCTTGCCACCGGTCTCGGCCTTGACGAGCTCGTACACGGCGGGCATGCGGGTGGAGCCACCGACGAGAACAACGTGGGCGATATCTTCCACCTTGACCCCGGCTTCACGGATGACGTCCTGGAACGGCTTCTTCGTGCGGTCGAGCAGGTCTTCGGTCATCTTCTCGAACTGGGCGCGGGTGAGCGTCTCGTCGAGGTTGGCCGGGCCATTCTCGGTCAGGGAGAGGTACGGCAGCTGGATGCTCGTCGACATGCTGCTCGAGAGTTCCTTCTTGGCCTGCTCGGCGGCTTCCTTGAGGCGCTGCTTGGCGATCTTGTCCTTGGAGACGTCGACGCCGGTGGTTTCCTTGAACTTCTTGATCAGGTGATCGACGATGCGCTGGTCCCAGTCGTCGCCGCCGAGGCGGTTGTCACCGGCAGTCGACCGCACCTGAATGGTGGAGAAGTCGTCGTCCTTGCCTACCTCGAGGAGGGAGACGTCGAAGGTTCCGCCGCCGAGGTCGAAGACCAGGATGAGCTCGTCTTCCTTGCCACGGTCGAGGCCGTAGGCAAGTGCGGCGGCGGTCGGCTCGTTGATGATACGCAGCACGTTGAGTCCGGAGATCTCTCCGGCCTCCTTGGTCGCCTGGCGCTCGGCGTCGTTGAAATACGCGGGAACCGTGATGACGGCATCCGTCACCTTGTCGCCCAGGTACGCCTCGGCATCGCGCTTGAGCTTCGCCAGGATGCGGGCCGAAACTTCCTGCGGAGTGAACTTCTTGTCGTCGATGGCGACATTCCAGTCGGTGCCCATGTGGCGCTTGACCGACGCGATGGTGCGGTCGACGTTGGTGACGGCCTGGCGCTTGGCGGTCTCGCCGACCAGCACCTCGCCGTCTTTGGTGAAGGCGACGACGGACGGTGTGGTCCGGAAGCCTTCGGCGTTTGCGATGACGGTGGGTTCTCCACCTTCGAGGACGGCCACCACAGAGTTGGTGGTTCCGAGGTCGATGCCTACTGCACGGGCCATGTGTGCGTTCTCCTTTAAAGTATGTTCTCAGCTCGATTTCACAGAGTTGAGTGGTGCTGGCTCAAGTGTGCCAGTGTCGCAAATCGAAAGTCAAGCCACGCACCTGAGAGTTGAGCGTGAACGACTCAACTTTCAGATTTCGTGCAATCGATGGTCTCCGGCCACCCGCATCCACTAGCCTCAGCGCATGACCGGGATCGCGGAGCAGGGCAGCACGGATGCCCGGGAGCTGCCTGACAAAACGAGCAGACGCCGAGTAGTGGCCTGGAGCTTCTGGGACTGGGGCTCTGCCGCGTTCAATGCGGTGGTCACCACCTTCGTATTCACCGTCTACATCACGGGCAGCTCGTTCGGCGACAAAGACGTCATTTCCGCCCAGCTCGGCTGGGCCCTCGCCATCGCCGGCCTGCTGGTAGCCGTGCTGGCCCCGATCACCGGACAGCGCTCGGACACCTCCGGGCGGCGCAAGCTGTGGCTCGGCGTCAACACGTTCATCGTGGTGGGCCTCACCGCGGCGATGTTCTTCGTGGAGGCGTCACCGAACTTCCTGCTGCTCGGCCTCGTTCTGGTGGCCGCCGGCAACGTCTTCTTCGAGTTCGCCAGCGTCAACTACAACGCCATGCTGTCCCAGGTCTCGACCGCGCGCACCATCGGCAGGGTCAGCGGTTTCGGTTGGGGCATGGGCTACATCGGCGGCATCGTGCTGCTGCTCATCGTGTACTTCGGTTTCATCAGCCCCGACGTGGGTCTGTTCGGGGTAACCAGCGAGTACGGCCTTTCGGTGCGGGTCACGATGCTCATCGCGGCCGCCTGGTTCGGCCTGTTCGCCCTGCCGGTGCTGTTCTCGGTTCCCGAATACCGTTTTTCCGCCGCGGTGCGCCGGCCCCGGGTGAGCTTCCTCCGTTCCTACGTCGTGCTCGGGCAGGACATCGTTCGGCTCTGGAAGACCAGCCGCCAGACGGTGTACTTCCTGATCGCGAGCGCGATCTTCCGCGACGGCCTGGCCGGGGTTTTCACCTTCGGCGGGGTGCTCGCGGCATCCGTCTTCGGATTCTCACCCGGCGAGGTGATCATCTTCGCTATCGCCGCCAATGTCGTGGCGGGCGTGGCCACCGTCATCGCCGGCGCGCTTGACGACCGGGTCGGCGCAAAGCCGATCATCGTGACCGCCCTGATCGGCCTGATCGTGTTCGGCAGCATCGTGTTCCTGCTGCACGACGGCGGTCAGATCGTGTTCTGGACCGCCGGCCTCGCCCTGACGCTCTTCGTCGGGCCGGCCCAGTCGGCCAGCCGCACCTTTCTGGCACGCCTGATACCGGCCGGTCGGGAGGGCGAGGTCTTCGGGCTCTACGCCACGACGGGCCGCGCGGTGAGCTTTCTGGCGCCGACCATGTTCGCCCTGATGGTGACGATCTTCGGCGAAACCTATTGGGGCATCCTCGGGCTCATGCTGGTTTTGCTCGTGGGGCTGCTTCTCCTGCTGCCGGTGAAGGCCCGCCAGAACCAGATCGGCTAACGGATGCGGGTGGCCTCGTTGTGCTCGACCAGCACCCAGGTGGAACCCTCGTCGTTGGAGACCCAGCCCTCCCAGGCGTAGGCGTCAGGTGTGATTGAGACGAAGTTCCAGCGGATCGGGCGGCCGTCGGTGCCCGTGCCGTCCTGGCGCAGGCCGTTGCGGTGGGGGGTCGCCACGAGGTGACAGTACTCGCCGGATGCCGGGGCGAAATAGCTGACCCGCCACACGCCGGCGTAGGAATCATAGACTCGGACGGCCGTGGCGACGGTCGCGAAGCCGGTCGGGTGCGAGTCGCTCACGACGATCTCGACGTCTTGCACCGCACGCCCGTCGAGCACGAAGTCGACGATCCAGGTGAATTCGCGCCCGGTCCATTCGCCGGTCGTCTCGTCGAGGCGGGACCCGGTGGCGGCCCAGGCGCCGACCAGCTGGCCGAAGCGGCGCATCCGCCCCGGGTAGTCGGGTGTCGGTCCCGGCGCGACGAGCGCCTCGGCAAAGCTGGGCACGGATGTGGTCATGGGCCGATTTTACCGGGCGCGTGTTGCATGCGGGTGAACCGGGCTACTCGGCTACGGTGGTCGATCCCGTCGAGGCCTCCCGCACATCCGTGCAGTGGAAGTTCTGGAACGACCGCGACGCGGTCGGCCCGCGCTGACCCTGGTAGCGGGAGCTGTATGCGCTTGAGCCGTAGGGACGTTCGGCGGGCGAACTCAGCCGAAAGAAGCAGAGCTGACCGATCTTCATGCCGGGCCACAACTTGATCGGCAGTGTGGCGACGTTGCTCAACTCGAGCGTCACGTGGCCGGTGAAACCGGGATCGATGAAGCCGGCGGTCGAGTGGGTGAGCAGGCCGAGCCGGCCGAGCGAGCTCTTGCCCTCCAGCCGCGCGGCGACGTCGTCGGGCAGGCTGACCTTCTCGTACGTGGACCCGAGCACGAACTCACCGGGGTGCAGGATGAACGGTTCGCCCGCCGCGGTCTCGATCAACCGGGTCAGATCGGGCTGGTCTTCGGCCGGATCGATATAGGGGTACTTGTGGTTGTCGAAGAGGCGGAAGAATCCGTCGAGTCGCACGTCGATGCTCGACGGCTGGATCATGTCGGCCTGGTACGGCTCCAGACGGATTCGTTCCGCGTTGACTTCAGCCTTGATATCGCGATCCGAGAGCAGCACGGGTCCAGCCTAACGGCGCGGACTTGATATGCTGGCACGGTTCCGGTGCGGGCTTGCCTGCGCGACGGACGTGCGGATGTAGTTCAATGGTAGAACTTCAGCTTCCCAAGCTGATAGCGCGGGTTCGATTCCCGTCATCCGCTCACTTGTCAGCTTTCCCGGTGTGAGTTCTCAAATAAAGCCGGATTTGTCTCACTGAAGTTTGGACTGAGCTTCGGGAACATCGTTCCACTTCGCCAGCAATCTCGAAGGGGCTGGCGTTCGCCTGCGTGTTCGGGCCCGATCGGACACCTGAGCGAATCTCGGACAGGCCATCCACACGGTCGACTGCTGTCCACTCGGCCGTGATGGGCGATTGCTGAATATTTGACACCTTGACCACCCCTTCGTTCACTTGCGCGCCGGGGATCGTTCGTGCCGCAGCGCCAGCAGTCGTGAGGCATCGGTCATTGATGACTCCTCCAAGGCGCATTGCGAAAACTGGCCATCTACTGCACCTGACATGCAGGAGATAGCTGACAAAAAGAAGGCAGCAGCGACTTGGAGCGTGTGTCAGTAACGCCTATTCGCAGTTGATGCGACGAGATTCGGGCCGATTTTGCCGCAGCGGGCGGGGCGTTGCTGTGGCGGTCGTCGTGGACTTCGGGGTCTGCCTTGTTCTCGTGCCGACTGAAAATAGGGCCAGTGCCGCGTTGGCGGCAGTAGGTCGAGGCCGCTGGCGCCCGGCAGGGCGGTTCTGCCCTGGTCCTTAGGTTGCCGGGCGGGCTGTCAGTGCGGCTTGCGTGGCGAGAAGAGCCTTGGTGTGCACGGTGTGCAGCTTCATCAGGTTGTGGCAGGCAGCGATCAGGTCCCGCTCGTGGCCTGCTTGCTCCAACCCGCGTAGCAGAACGAATTTTCCTTGTCGGGTGTGGATCTGACCGAACACGGGCTCCATGATTGCCTTCCGCCGCGCATAGGCCGCGCGGCCCTTCTTGGGTGTTTCAGAAACCCAGGAATGGTTTTCATGAAATCCAAGTGGGGTTACGTCCCTGTGCGTGGTGTGGTTTCCGGCTTCTGAGTGTTGCTTCGTCAACGTGAAGAGCCACCGTGGGATGGTCAGTGAGTACCGACTAAAGCAACTCACAAAGGACAGTGCCGCGGACGGCTTCAATGTGATGCCGCCGCTGCTGCCGGAATCATTGGATGAGTTCGTGGACCGGGTGATCCCTGTGTTGCAGCGGCGCGGTCTGTTCCGCACCTGCTACACCGCGGATACCTTGCGTGGGCACCTGGGGCTGGAACGCCCCACGATTGGCGCTGCGGTTTAGGGTCCTCTGGGCGGGAGAGTTTCCTCGTGCAGGGTCGCCAGGAGCGTGCGTTCGTATCCGGCGAACTCTGCCGAGGTGGTCATCGACACCTCGCGCGGCCGGGGCAGGTCGATGGTCAGGTTCAGCCGCACAGATGCCGGCCGCGCGCTGAGAACGACCACTCGGTCGGCGAGGTAAATCGCCTCACGGATGTCGTGGGTGATCAGCACCGCAGTCCAGGCGTTCTGAGACCACACCCCCTGCAACCAGGACTGCATGTCGGTGCGGGTGAGAGAGTCCAGGGCCCCGAACGGCTCGTCCAGCAACAGGACATCTCTGCCCTGCACCACGGTGCGCAGCAAGGCCGCGCGCTGGCGCATGCCCCCGGAGAGTTCGTAAGGATGTGCATCTTCAAAACCGGACAGGCCGAAGGCCGCGAAAAGACTGCCCGCCCGTGCTCGGGCAGTCTTCTTGGTTTCCCCCGCAACCTCGAGGCCGAGGGAAGTGTTCTCCAGAATGCTGCGCCACGGGAACAACAAATCCTTCTGCGGCATGTATGCGAAGTGTTTGTGTTGACCGGTGACGACATCCCCGTCGACCAAGACCTCGCCGGAATTGGCCGTCTCCAGGCCGGCCATGATGTTGAACATGGTGCTCTTCCCGCATCCGCTAGGACCGATCATGGCAACGAATTCGCCGGGCTGCGCCGAGAAGGCGATGTCGTCGAGAACCGACCTCACCTGCCCGCGGCCGAGCGGAAAAGACTTACCTATTCCGCGCAGTTCGATCTTCGGGGGAGTCGCCTCAGCCATGCCAGCTCCTGCGTTCCTTCGAATGCCAAGGGATGATTGCCCGTTCGGCGACGTAGGTCAACAGGAACAGGCACACGCTCACGAGCGCGGTCACCGCAACGGCAGCCAACACAAGATCGGTGCGAAACGAGCTCTTCATCATCGCCATATAAATGCCCAGGCCCCGCTCGGCGCCGACGTACTCGGCAAAAATGGCACCGGTGACGGCGTAGGCGATTCCGATTCGAAGGGCGGTGAAGAACGAGGGAAGCGCCGACGGAAGACGCACATACACGAACTGCTTCCACCGGTTGGCCCCCATGCTGCGCAGCAGATTGATCGCTTCTCGATCGGTGCGGTTGAAGCCGTCAATCAGACCGACCGTGACTGGAAAGAATGTCACCAGGGCGATGACGATGATTTTGGGCAGCATACCGAATCCGAACCAGATGACTATCAGCGGCGCGATCGCAATGATAGGTATGGCTTGGGATGCCACCAGCAGTGGCACCAGTGCTCGCCGCAGCCATGGCGAAAAATCGATCAGGATCGCCAGCGTCCAAGCGACGGTCAGAGAGACGGCGAAGCCGAGAAACGTCTCCTGCAGGGTGGGGAGCGTATTGTCCCAGATCGTGGTGCGGGCCTCCCAGCCCTGCTGAAGAATGCGCTGCGGGGAGGGCAGGATCGCAGGCTGCACTCCGCCTGCCATCACCGCCACCTGCCAGGTGATCACGAAGGCGACGAGGATCGCGGCGGGAGGCGCTAGCGCCGAGAATGCCGTCGTGCGGGGCGCTGTAGCCCGCTTCACGGTGATGCTACTTTTCACTGAGGTAGTGCTCGGTGAACAGTGTTGATGTGTCCAGCGCCGTGGTGAGTGGTTTGCCGTCTTCGTCGGCCAAGAGGCCGGCACGGTAGAGGAAATCGGCCAGCTGCTGCCAGGTCTCTGCCGTTTGGGTGCCAACTTTACCGTTGGCATCTTTGAGGTAGGAAGCACTCAGTTTTTTCTGGCTTTGGTAAACGAGTTCCGTGTTTTCGAAGACGCCGGGGTTGGCGTCGATCAAAATCTTCGCCGCGGCATCCGGACGATCGGCGGCGTACTGGTACCCCTTCTGCAGGGCCTGGACGAACTGAGCAGTGGCGGCAGGGTGTTTGGCAGTCCAAGCCCGGTTTGCCTCGACGATCACCGAGTACTGGTCCGGTAGGCCATAGTCGTGCAGAGCGAAGAACTTCATCGGGGTGCCACGAAGAGCGGCATCGATGCCCTCCCAGGTCGTGAATGCCGAGGTGAAATCAACTTTGCCGGCATAGAGGGCCTCATAGGCGGAGGTGCCCAGCGTGATTTTCCTGAACTCGCCCGTTCCGCCGTCGTTCTTGATGACATCCGCCGCCTCGGCGGGGAAGGTTGCGCTGGGGTCTGCCAGGCCGAGGGTCTTGCCGTCGAGGTCCTTCGGGCTGCGAATGTCGTCGCGGCTGGCCAGGACCCCGATCGCCGTCGCGTCGTGCTGCAGCACCGACATCACCGAGATGTTGCGCACACCCGATGCCGCCGCGAAGGTGGCCGTGTCCTGGAAGCTGATACCGAAGTCAGCTGAGCCGGCGTTGATGAGTGCGTCGGTGGATGACTGGTTGTATGGGAGCACCTTCACCTCAAGCCCCGCCTGCGTGAAGTAGCCCTTCTCAAGAGCGACATACAGTCCGGTGTGATTGGTATTCGGTGTCCAGTCCAAGGCGAAGGCCACCGGAGTCAACGCGGTTGACGAAGCGGTGCCAGTCGCCGAGCCTGAGGCGCAGCCACTTAGAACTGTCGCTGCGGCAAGAACGAGCGCACCTACCGTTATCCACGGCGAGGGCGTACTTTTGAGTAGGGATAGTTGCACTGTCGTGCCCTCCTTGATTGCAGGAATATCAGGGCACGGGATGTGAGAAAATTGCCTCCCTGCGCTGGCATGATCCAGATCAGGTTCGACGGTCGAAGATTGATAATCTTCCTCTCAGCCCGGCTCACCGGACTCCCGTGTTCAAGTCGAGTGTAACCAAGAAGCAGCCAAGCCTGGACGAACAACGTGCTGGTTCACACTCAATGCGTGCGTACCAAGTCATCGAACATCACCATTACGACTCCGCCAAGTTCACCGCCGAGGTCGCCGCCGGATCCCACTCTCGGCGCGCGCTTGCAGACAATTACAACCTGAAAAAAGGGCCAGAACATGGCCGAACGCAAACATGGCTAAACGCAGCCCCTGACACAGGGTGCTATGTTATTTTTCGTCTACACGGGAGCCCTTTTGCAGGGGCTGAGAGGAAGCTGAGGCAGCTTCGACCGTTGAACCTACCGGGTAATGCCGGCAAAGGAAGTGAAGTTGATGCGTTACGCCCACCCCAGCACCGCCTCTGCCCCCGCTCGACTGCCGCCGTCCGCACCGCCAGGCATGCGCCGCGCCATACGGGGCGGGATCCTCGGCAACTATGTGGACCAATTCGACATCTTCCTGCCCGTCATCGCCCTGACGCCGGCAGCGGCGCATCTCTTCGGGTCGGAAAACCTGGTCAGCAACGCCGGGCTGGTCTTTGTCGCGACGCTGATCGGGCGGCCGATAGGAGCAGCGATCTTCGGTCCGATCTCCGACCGCATCGGCCGCACGGCGACGACCAAGGTCGCACTCACCGGTGTGGCGCTGACGGCACTGCTGATCGCACTGGTTCCCAGCCACGCCGTGTTCGGTGGCGGATCGCTCTTGTTGATCCTGGCGCTGCGTTTTCTCGGCGGAATTTTTCTCGGCGGTGAATATACCTCGGCTGTTCCGTTGGCGATGGAATGGTCCGAGCCTGAACGGCGAGGGCTTGTCAGCGGGCTGATCATGTGGATGTCGCCCTGGGCCAACGCCACCATCGCCGGCCTGGTGTTCGTACTCCACGGCACGCTCGACGCCGCCAGCTACAACGTATGGGGCTGGCGCATCCCATTCCTGCTCGGCGCCGTGCTCGCTTTTGGAATGCTCGCCTATTATCGTGCCCGGGTTCAGGATTCCCCGACGTGGACCCACCCGCCACACCGCACGAACCCGCTGAAGGAAATTCTCATCGGCGAACACCGCCGAGCGCTGTGGCAGGTATTCATTCTGATGAGCGGCATGTGGTTGCTGACTTACATGGCCATCCCGGTGCTGACTGGGCAACTTGGCGTCGATGCTGACCTGGGCGCACAAACCATATCGTTCGCGATGATGTGCGGCACCGCCGCAAGCGCCGTCACCATGGCAGGTTGCGGGCACCTGTCGACGTTCACCGGCCGACGCGCTTTCTTCATCGGCTTCGGCCTGATCGCAGCGGTACTAGGGCCGGTAATCTTCCTGGCGATCTTCGCTGCCGCCGGCACCACGGTTCTGGTGCTGCTGGTCGTGGCACTGCAGATCGTCACGGTTTCCGGCTACGGCCCGGTCGGCGCCTACCTAGCCGAACGCTTCCCGACTGCCGTGCGCTCCAGCGGCTACGGGGTCGGTTACAGCCTTTCCATCGTCATTCCAGCCCTCTACCCGTACTATCTGCCGGCCCTGCAGAATGTGCTCGGCGACCACGGTGCCGTCGCGGCGCTGCTCGCACTGGCTGGAGTGCTCGTGCTAATCGGCGCGCTGGCCGGCCCCGAAACAGTGCGGGTCAGTCTTGGGTCGGCCCGCCTGCCCACAACCGATGAAAGTGGTGGATAGGACCACGCCCGGTACCGACCTCGAGTTCGTCGGCGTGTTCCAGACTCTCCTGCAACCAGGACTTGGTCATCGATAATGCGGCGCTCCAATCCCCGAGCCGGGCCTGCAATGTCGCCATCGCCGACGACATTGAACATCCGGTTCCGTGGGTATTGGTGGTGTCCACCCGATCGGCTGCAACCTCAATCATCTGCCGGCCGGCGGGAAGCTGTCCGGTGGCATCCACCAGCGCGTCCGGGCACACGGCACCCTCCAGATGGCCGCCCTTGACCAGCACAATGACGTTATGCGCCGCTGAGAGTCGCGTGCCCTGCTCGAGTGCGTGCGGCCAGGTCGAAGCGGTCGGCTCTCCCAACAGCACCCCTAATTCCGCCAGGTTCGGTGTGACCAAGTCGACCCGGCTGAGCAGCCGGATCATGGCGCTTTCTGCAGCCGGCTCGAGCAGCCGGTCGCCGCTGGTGGCAACCATCACCGGGTCAAACACCACCACCGGCGGTTTCACCTTCTCCAACCAATCATCGACGGCCTGAACGATCTCGGCATTGCCGAGCATCCCTATCTTGACCGCATCGATAGTGACGTCGTCGCTGACGGCATCGAGCTGCTCGCGAAGGAAGGCCACCGGCGGAATATGCACCGACCTCACCCCGTGGGTGTTCTGGGCAACCAGTGCGGTAACGACGGCCATCCCGTAGCCGCCCTGCGCGGCGATGCTCTTCAAGTCCGCCTGAATGCCGGCCCCACCGGTTGGATCAGTACCAGCGATGCTAAGAACTCGGGGTACTGTGTGCGCCAAGACGGTACGGATCATCGGTTCCACTCCTCCACAAATTCCTCGGCCACCCGTTTCGGGTCTGCCGCGGCACAGATCGCGGACACCACGGCAACACCTGCCGCCCGCGCCCGGCGCAGCTCGACCACGTCGTCCAGCATGACTCCGCCAATGGCCACGCAAGGCAGGCCTGCCACGGCGGCGACCCCGGCGAAACCGTCCACGCCGATCGGCGCCGGATGGTTCACCTTCGTGGCCGTCGCCCGGATCACACCAACACCCAGGTAGTCGACCGTTCTATCCGGCAGGAGAGCCACCTGGCGGACGTGATCGACAGTATTGGCGGTCAACCCGATGATCGCGTCGTCGCCGACGATCATCCTCACTGCCGTAACCGGAAGGTCGCTTTGGCCGACGTGGACACCATGCACGCGGGCACCCGCAGCGCGGGCAGCCAGAAACACGTCGATCCGGTCGTTGATGAGAATAGCGGCCCGGCCACCGACAGCCTCGGATATGCGCAACACGAGCTGATAGAAGTCGGCAGCGGACGCATCTTTCTCCCGTATCTGCACCGTTTGGATGCCGCCGGCTACCGCCGCCCGCACCGTCTCGACCACCCCGCGACTGGCACATATCGCCGTGTCGGTGACCAGATACACGCCTGGCGTGAAGGTCTCCCTACTGAACTCAGTCATGAAATCGCTATCGACGCCCGGATCGCGGACCCGTCAACGCTCGCCAATGCGTCAAGGAACGCGACGGCAAAACTGCCCGGACCGCCAGCGCCCACCGCCGCCCGTTCGGCCGCGATCGTATACACGGCCGTCGCGGCGGCAGTTGCAACAAGACGATCGTCGCCGACCGCGAGGAAAGCCGCGGTTACGGCGCCAAGCGCGCACCCTCCACCGGTGACTTGGGTGAGGTAGGGATGGCCGTTGCTCAGGCGGATGACATCGGTTCCGTTGGTGATCAAATCGGTGGCCCCAGAAATCGCGACGATGCAGCCGTACCGGTCGGCAAGTCGGACAGCGGCATCCAACGCCTGCTCCGCGGTATCGACCGAGTCCACCCCCCGGCCACCGTGGCCTAGGCCGGCCAGGGCAATCACTTCGGAGGCGTTGCCGCGGATTGCAGTGGGCGCATATGCCAGCAGATCGGCGGCCAGCCGGGTGCGCACCGAAAGGACGCCGACGGCCACCGGGTCGAGCACCCACGGCGTGCCGATCTCGTGCGCCGCCCGGGCCGCTTCCTGCATGCCTACACGTTGCTCCGCATGCGGAGTGCCCAAATTCACCAGCGTGGCCGAAGCAATACGGGCGAACTGGTCGGCCTCGATGGGGATATCGGTCATCGCCGGCGCAGCCCCGATCGCCAGCAACGCGTTAGCGGTGAAGTTCGTCACCACCGCGTTGGTCAGGCACTGCACCAGAGGTGTTCTTTCCCGCAACCGCGCCAGCAGCAGGCAAACATCATCCGCCGTGAAACGCCTCATTCAACGTCCTCGCTCAGATTTATTAACTGGGTGTGCCGGGAAGAGTTTGCGAACCGCAGCAGGAAACCATCGACCCTCAGCAGGGCACATTCGGCCCGTGCACAGTCTAGAACACTGCAAAACGGCCGTCCCTTCATAGAGTGGAGACTGCGCTGGCCGCACCGATCATCGCCGTCTCCCCGCTGCGGAAGTTCCTATCAGCTCCGCCCGCGGCGGGGCAAAATTGGTTACGTCCCTGTGAGTGGTGTGGTTTCCCGCTCTTGAGTGTTGCTTCGTCAACGTGAAGAGCCACCGTGGGATGGTCAGTGAGTACCGATCAAAGAACTCACAAAGGACACCACACGATGGCTCTAGACCAGTCTGCCCTGCTCACCCTGCTGGGAGAAC
>NZ_SOGD01000011.1:0-19191 GCF_004402345.1 Cryobacterium sp. TMT2-15-1
CCGCCGCGTGACAACGGGCACAAACTTCCGATAACCTAACCCCGCGACCTGGGGAGCTTCGATGAGCAGGACTGGGGAATTTCGCTGAGCGCCGTCACCATGCTCGAGCTGGCCACCATGAACAACCCCATCGAGGTCCTCGACGAGGCGGTGATTCTCCCAGAACTCGCTGCCGCCTAAACTAAACCAACTGACCCGCACGGTGACGAGGAATTACACCACCCAGCGGGACGTGACCCGATCGTGATCACCACGTGCCGGCCCGTCGGCTCCTGAAGCGAGATCCTCGGCGACACCGCCGTCGCCACAGCGATGCTCGACCGGCACCTGCACCGATCCGCCGTCGTTGCCCTCGACGGCTGCGCTACCGACTCCGGGACCACGCTGCCGCATCCAGCGAGCTCCACCGCGGCCAACCGGAGCGAACCTTCAACGATTCGGGCCCGGGCCCCGGGGCCCGTCGGCGAGCTCTGTCAGGGAATCGCGCGGGGCGACGTCACCTTCTGAGTCGGCGAGGATAGCTCGTGTTCTGCTCCCTGCATTAACTCCGCCCGCTTGCTTCTCTATTTGACAAACAGCCGACCAGGAAATCATGGATGAAACCGGCGTATCGATCGGGTGAAAATCTATCGCTGGCTTCGCGCGCAATCAAACCGCGGTCGAAGTCGTACGGCACCTGAAGAGCCTCAGACACAGTTCTAACTAGCGCGGGGAGTCCCGCGGACGGAATGATCCTTGCGTTGCTCCCCTCGATTAAAAAGTCCGCCAAGTCACTGGTTATGTTGGCCATGACTGGTGTGCCCATTAGCAAACTCTCTGGGACTTTTGAAGGGAAACCGGCCTGAGCGTACCGCTGCTTCCCTCTCTGTAGGACTGAGAAGTGACTACTTGTAATTATGCGGCGTGCCTCGCCTGGTGGGAGGTGCCCCAGAAACTCAACGCATTCGTGGTCGATCGAATCAGAAAGATCCGGCCCAAGCACGGTTTTCGCAGCATTTCTGCTTAACCCAACGATATTGATGCTCAGCTGCGTAGCGTCCATGGCGAGTTCGCCCGGCAAGCGGACAAGGTTCCGAAGCGATTGCTGGTCCTTTCTCCCGGGTGAGCCAACGTAGCAGAGCCGCATTGGGCGATCGCGCAACTCGAGGCTGTTTGGCTCAATAGGCAGAGTGAAAAGGGGAGGGACTCGTAAGGTGGGAACCCGGCTCCGATTGAAATGCTGCTCAAGGAAGCGGCTGATCACAATCACGCCGTCCGCATGAAGCGCGACAAGGCGCATAGATACGGCATTTGCCGCAGCGAAGGGTCCGAACCTCCCGCCCGGGAGATGCGACGACTGGTACCACTCGGCAGAGTCAATGACGAGTGGAATCCGACGGCGGCGTGCCAGCGGTATCAGGCGCATCAGATAGCCGAGGGATGTGCCGTACGTAAGGATGACATCTGGGGCGGGGTCCATGCCCCGAATCCACGTGCAGGTTGCTGCGCCCCAGCTAAGGCCTCGCCAGATTCGTCGGGCTTTTGGCCAGCTAGGATCTGGCACCTCACCCAGTCGGGTGGCGGACGTTCCCGGGATGTCATGGTCCTTAGCCGGAGCAGGACCACGGCCAGCGGATCCGACGCTCACTCGATCTCCGGCGGCGTTGAGTGCACGAATTATACCGGCCATGCGTTGTGCATCGGCCCCAGAAGACGGGAAGTCAACCGGGCCGACGTACGCGACATGCAGCGGTCGGCGACGTGAAGCTTGATTATGCTCTACCACTTGCCGCCACCCGTCGCATCGTGGCTCTGTAGCCGAGCAGTGCTGCTGGAACGATGAAGATTACGTAGGCGACTATGCCCGCGAGTGGGATGCCAGGCAATCCGAACAGCGAGTACGACATGAACTTAAGTGGTACTGAGAGCACCGCGAAAAGGGTCCAGCCGGCGAATTGATAGCGAAGGAGCCCGATGCTGTTTTGCACGCTGAAATAGGGCGACGCGAATGCCATCACTATCGACCACAACGCCAAACTGGCGGCCAGTGCGAACGGGATGGAGTGCCCGTTGCCCAACCAGAGTGATGCGATGAGATCGCGTCCGGAGACGAGAATGACACCGCCGATGGCGACAGCACTCACGGAGAGGATCATCATTGTCTTGGTCGCTTTTCTGACCCAGTTGGTGTCTCCTCGGGCGAGAGCGTCCCCATTTGCGGGCCATAGCGGCAGCGCCACGAGTGTGATGGCGAGCGCGAGCAATGAAAATAGCTTCGTAGTCACCGAATATTCGCTCACTGTCTGAAGGTCACTGACGTTCGCGACGATGAGGTTGTCAATGTTGAGTGAGAGAGAAGTCAGAATCGAGAGGAAAAAGAACGCAAGTCCAACTCGTAGGAGAGAGGCCGCGGTGCTGGAAGAAGCGTCGCGGATAGCAGGGGTGAGTTCGCGGTGCTCACGCGTGAAATAGACGACGTTGTTCAGCAGGAGCACTGCGGGGCTTGAGAATACGGCCGCAGCAATGATCGCCCCGTAGCCCAAGCCAAAGAATGCGGCAGCATAGACGGTACCGACGGTGAGCGCAGAGCCCATGACTTGCCAGATGTTACTCTTCCAGGACTCTTGAAAAGCGAACTGCACGCGCTGGACGAGTGAAAGTGGAATCGAAATCGCAAACGCAGAAAGACACAGCCCGGCCACGAGTTCGACGGCGCCTGGCTCGAGGCCGTTGTTCTCTTGCATGAAATGAGCCCAGTCAAGTGCGGGAAGCACAAACCAGATGAGAGTTAGTAGGAGGAGGGCGATCCCGCCCAGCGTTACGTAGGCCGTGCTGATTAGCGACTTTGCCTTCGCAAAGTCACGCGCCGCCGCCGTCGCTGCCAGACGGGTGAGCAGCCCGTTGCCCAAGCCCAGATCGGCGAACATTGCCATCGCTGTGATTGATGTGACCACCATCCAAAAGCCGAATAAATCCGCGCCCAGGTAACGTAAGGTGACTGGAATCGTCAGTAGCGGAGCGGCGAGAGTCAGGACCCGAGAACCTAGGCCGGTCACTATCCCAAGTGCCAACGCTTTCGTCCGTGCCTTGCCGTGGGTCTTGGGCCCATCTTCAAGGGAGGGTGCCATTTGTCCGCTCATATCACCCTCCACGCGCGCATTTGAATGCAGGCGCTAGCACGACGTCTACTGCCCCATGTACCAGTCATAGACTTCGCGAAGCGCTTGGACAAATTCAGGTCGATCGACATCCGGGAGTATTGATTCGAGTAGTGTCGAGGAGGCTTGCGAATGAGAAACGTCACCCGGCCGTTGCTCGACGTACTCCACTCTTATCTTCTTGGGGTGCATCTCCTGAAGAAGCTTGACGACTGTATTAAGAGACGTGCGGGTGCCGAACGCCAAGTTTACCGGCGTGTCGTTCGTCACCGTTCGCAGGGCTGATTTCGTGAGAGCATCCGTCACGGCATGGATGGAGGTAAAGTCTCGTGACTGCTCCCCATCTCCAAAGATCGTGAGAGGCACATCTGCTTTGAGCGCCGCGAGGAATTTAGGGATTACTGCTGCATACACATGGTCAGCTCGCTGGAGGGGCCCGAACACGTTGAAGAATCGGAAGGCGACTGTGGCCAGGCCGTAACTCGTGGAGTAGGCGTTTGTGTACGCTTCGGTCGCGAGCTTGGTCACTGCATAGGGGCTGAGAGGCAGCGTGGCCAACGTCTCGACCTTGGGGAGTGTGGGGTTGGCACCGTAAACCGATGAGGAGGAAGCAACGCTGACATGGCCGACGTTGTTCGCCCGTGCGGCCTCCAGGACGTTCAGCGTTCCATTGATATTGACCGCATTCGTGGAGAACGGATCCTTGATCGACCGTGGCACCGATGGCAGAGCGCCGAGGTGGACGATCGCGTCGACTCCGTCGCTCGCACGCAGCACGTCATCGTAGTTGCGGAGGTCTCCTTCTATCTCCTGGACGCGAGAGGACTGAACCTCCCGGCGGAGGCCCGTCACGTAGTTATCGAGAGTTCGAACCCGACCGATCTCGGGCTGTTGCAGCATGCGGTTAACGAGGTTGGTACCAATGAAGCCGCAACCGCCTGTAATGAGGATTTCCATGTGTCTCCTAGACCTGAAAGTCGTGCGTCGCTCTCGGTCAGTCAGGGGTTGCTTAGAGAATGCGCACGTTCGGAGAACGTACACGGTTTTTTGTGTCAAGTACCGGGGTGTCGCTCGCGGCGAGAACGTCGAGGTTGAATTCGTCGTGATCAGTGATGAGGAGTACGACATCAGCGTTGGCCACCGACTCGGTCGTGAGGTCCGACTTCGTTATGCCGTCTGGCCACCGGTAACTTTCCACGTGGTCATCGACTGCGCTCACGATTGCCCCGTAGCCTCGAATGAGCTCGGCGATGCGCAGTGAAGGCGCCTCACGAATATCGCCGGTGTTTTTCTTATATGCCAACCCGACTAGAAGGACTCGTGAGTTTTTCATCGCCTTGCCGTCTTCGTTCAGGAGTTCCATCATCCGCTGAACCACGTACTGCGGCATGTTGTCGTTGACGTCATTGGCAAGTTCGACGAATCGGAAGTTTTGACCGAGTTTCCGTCGCACCTGCCAAGACAGGTAGCTCGGATCGACAGGGAGGCAGTGGCCGCCGACACCCGGCCCTGGAGTGAATTTCATGTAGCCGAAAGGCTTAGTGCTTGCAGCCTCGATCGACTCCCATACGTTCACGCCCAGCTGATGCCCGAAGATTGCCAACTCGTTGACCAACGCGATGTTCACATGCCGGAAGGTGTTCTCAAGGAGCTTCGTGAGCTCAGCTTCCTTGGGTGAACTGACCGGTACGGTCTGGTTGACCAAATCATCGTAGAAACTCTTTACGTGGGCGAGTGAGGCCGCATTCAAGCCCGATACGACCTTGGGGGTTTCGACGAATCCCCACACCTTATTGCCTGGGTCAATTCGTTCCGGGCTATAGCCAACATGGAAATCCTTCCCGGCAATCAGCCCGGACCGCTCCTCGAGGAGCGGTACAAGGAGCTCTTCAGTAGTTCCCGGGTAGGTCGTCGACTCCAAGATTACTGTGGCGCCAGAAGTCAGGTGGGCTGCGAGCGATTTGCTGGACTCCTCGATGAATGTAAGGTCCGGAAGGCTCTCCCGCAGCGGCGTCGGCACTGTAATAACTGCGATGCCGAAGTTCTCGGTGGCCTCGTAGTCGGTTGTGGCCAAGTACCGTCCCGAATCGATCGCGGATCTGAGTTGCGCGTCCGAGATGTCATCGACGTACGACTTGCCTTGCAGCAGGCTGGCGATGCGTTTCTCGTCGAGGTCGATGCCGATGACGGTATACCCCACCTCGACGGCTCGCATGGCGACGGGGAGTCCGACGTATCCCTGCCCAACGATTACAACTTTGCGGTCTTTATTAGCCATTTCCCCATGTCCAGCAGTAGCGATTGAGCGGACGACCTGAAAGTAAGCCCTCTTTGAAGCTATCAGAGCCAAGATGCGGATGCGGATGCGGCTTGCTAGGGCGGCTGAGCCGAGGCCGGAGCTGACTGGAGGCGATGCTCAGGGCGCGCAACCGAAAGAGCCGAAAATTATGAGATCGCCGACGCTTTCCTTCGGATGGGTGCATAGTGCTTTCAAACTAGAGGAAGACTCAAGATAAGGCGGGGCACCATGGGCTTTCTTCTGCGTCGGACCAGCAAATCGGTCCTTATGGTGCAACCGGAGCTGACCGACCGCGCTGGCGCAACTAACGGACGTTTTCCGCTAGCCCCGGCCGGTGCCGGCGCCGTTGAGGATTTCAGAAGCTCGCTAGCGCGTGACCACATCGAGGGTCAAGTCGGCGCCGCAGAAGCGCGCGCATCGCGTCGCTCTTTTCTTGTGAGGGCCACCGGGTTCGCAGCAGCGGGTGTAGCTGGCGGGGCCCTCGGCCCGCTGGTCGGCGGGAACGACGCCAGCGTCGCGACAGGGCGGGTGCCGCTTGCGACAGCCGAGCTCACTGCCGAGTTTGCTCCTTTCACGGGAGCCGTGCTCTCAGCGCTGCTGAACGGGGTCGATCCTCGAAATTCGGTTGGGGCGAATACGGCAGCGTTAAATGAACTTCATGCTTCCGCTGCAGCGCTGGGCGCGAGCATCGCCCTTCCGCCTGGCGAGATTCTTGTTGGTGCTCTCAAGCTGCAGGCACCGATGTTTGGAGCTTCACGCACGAGGACGATGCTCGTAGCATCCGGGACAGTGACGTTCGGAGCGTCGGACGTGGAGCTGGCGTCGCTGACGGTACGGTCATCCTGTTCGAGCGCGCTTGAAGCAGCTAACGTGAGTGGCGTCAGTCTGCAGGACCTGAACGTGGAATTCGAAGATTCGGTCACTACCAGTTGGCTGGCGATCAATTCCTACGGCGTCAGTCGCTTGCGCGTCATTGGCTGCCGCTTCCGAACCGGAGGCATCCAGCTTTCCCGGTGCGATGATTTTCTGATCGATGGCAACTACTGGGACTGTGAGTATAAAAACAGCAACGAGCCTTGCCATATCAGCGGCCAGTCGTCGGGTCAGTTCGTCAACAATACGGTCTGCAGAACAGCAACGGACGCAGTCGATCTGTACTCTTCCGGGCACTACTGCGTGATAAGTAACAACCGATTCTTAGGGCTGCGAGGTGCGTGCGGAATTGAGTGCAAGGTGACCATGTCCAACAACCTCGGTAACACCTCTGGCCCCGGTAATGTTGTGGACGGCACCATCATCGCTAACAACGTATTGCGGGACTTCTCCCCTCCTGCTACGAGTACTCGCGTTGGCATCTACGCCGAATATGTTGACAATCGTGCTGTCCCAATGTTTTCGGTGACTGAGACCAATCGCGCCATAATCATTACCGGAAACGTGATCGAAGACATGAACGTGAGCAATCCGCCTTCGGGGATCATAGCGAGCTATTGGGGCATCGCCTTCACAGGTCATAACGGGCTCATTACAAACAACGTTATCCGCCGGGTTCGTTCTTGGAACTCTGCGCGGCCAATTGGTATCAGGCTTGCGCAACCGACCGGTAGCAAGTGCGTCGGCGTGCGCGTAGCGGGGAACGTCATCTCCGGGATTGAGAACAGCGTCGGGATCGAAGTCGGTTCGCTCGAGAGGTGCCAGATCGACGACAACATCATCCGTCAGGACGACGCGAATGGAATCGCCACGAAGATTGGTGTGAGCCTGGCGGCTGGGGCAAAGGTCGAAGATAGCTCCATCTCCGGCAACGTATTCGAGCTCAGCTCTGCAGCTAGTTTTGGCATCCGCACCCTGAGTAGCACGGCGCTTCTGTCAAAGACGCGTGTTCACGGAAACACCTTCCGTGACTGCGGTGTGAGCGTACTAGTCGCACAGAAGTGTTCATTTATCGGAAACATCATGGATAATTCGACGAACTCGGAACCATTCACGGTCGGTGTCGCAGGGGCGGCCTGCCGCGGCAACCTCTACTCTGGCAACCATGTCACGATGAGCGGTGACTACGCATTGTGCCTGATCGACCACGACGGATTTGTAGTCACCGCAAACACCTTTGACAACACCGCGCGCGCGCTGTTGCTGAGCGGCTCGACGAGAAACGGAATAGTCGACAGCAACATCTCACTCACGCAGAGACTGGGCCGAGAATTTCCCCAGTACTCGGGCGTAAACTCAACGAATCAGGCCACAATCTCAGTCGGGTTGAATAAGGTTCTCGTCTGAACCACTCCGTGCCCGGTTGGTGCATTTTGTCGTGAACAGCTGAGGGAGTTCGCTTGGGCATGCGCGCGCTCAGGCGTGTGAGGGCACAAACTCGTGAAAACGCAACCGGCACCGGCTGCAAACCACCAATCGGGCGTGCGTTCACCAACGTCCTGGCCGGGCACATTTAGCCCAGGGGGTAGAGGATGTCTTCGTGGGTACGGATATCCTCTGCCTCAAACCTGTCGCACACAACGCGCGCGGGGTTACCTACTGCGATGCTGTACGGGGGGATGTTCTTGGTCACGACGGCACCCCCGCCGATCACGGAGCCGCGCCCGATGGTTACGCCGTGCAGGATGGTGGCACCGCCCCCAACCCAAACGTCATCCTCTATGACAACCCCGAGGTCATCCTCGGGTCGCTTCATAGAGTCGGTAACAGCGTTGATCGGAACCCCGACAATATCGAACCGATGGTTGCCGCCTCGGATTGTGACGGTCGGTCCGAACGTGACGTTATTGCCGAGACGAATTGTTGAGCGAGTAGCCAGCAGCGTCGGCCGTGTCCCAAGGTTCACGTTGTCGCCCACGTGGATGGTGTCGTATGAATAGGTGCCGTCTGGATCGAAGTTGAAGTTGAGGCCGTGGCTGGCGAACTTGCCTTGGGTCGCGTAGCCCCGTGCGACACGCCTGGCCCTGGCTCCCCCGTCAAATATGGCTGTCGCAAGTCGCGCAATTACTTGGACTGCATGGTTCGGGGTGCTGGAAATCAACATGGCCTGATCCTAGTACCCATGCGAAATGACCCAGATCGCAGCGCCTTGTCTCGGCCGTCCCCTGCGGGTCAGGGGAAGCTGAGGCCAGCAGTTCGGAGCAAGTCCGCCGTTTGACGTTGGTCGAGAATCAAGAATCCCCACCATGTCCAGCTCAGCCTTGATCGCCTGTGATGTCCCTTGGTGAAAAAGAAGTCCCGGCGGCGGGGCGGGCGGCCCCACGCCCCGGCGTTCGTTTACGCGGAAACTTCGACCGCCGAGCCGCCTGCGAGGCCACTATCTCCCAGATGGGGGTATTTGCGTTAGCAGGGTACCCATTCGCCGCAGATCACCGAATGGCAAAAACTGTGCCACGCGGGCGCGCTAAACAACGCTTCGGCAGCCTAGGCGATGCCCGCCGCTCCATGAACCCCGTCGTTGGGGGTTGCAACCACACCCGCCGGCACCCCGGCCTCGGGCACAAGAGCCTCGCCGGTGCCTAGCACCGGCCGCCGTCGAAACAGCCGCCAGCGGGTGGCTGCCTTCGCCGCCGCACCGCATACGAAGGTCGCCTAAGCATGTCCGGCCATTGCCAGCCGTATGCAGTAAGTCGCTTGGCTGGCGGCGCCATAGTGATCCGTAGTTCTTTGGCAGCGCCTCGACCTGATTCAATGGCTCCGTGAGTGAAATAGGCAATCGTTCGAGCGCTCGAAGATCCTTGAATCGTCGAAGGCCCCGGGTCTACCGCCACTGGTGGATCTGGACGACCATCCTTGTCGGTGTTCTCATGGTCGCCGGAGCCTGGGTGGGCGTTCGGGGGTTGCAGGCTGAGGTCGAATTGGAAGCGGCGCTGCCGTTGGCCTCCACAATTAAGGCACAGCTGCTTGCAGGAGACTCGGCGGCGGTGTCTGCATCGGTGGAGAGCATGGCGGTGCACACCGTCCGCGCCCGCGATCTGACCGGTGATCCCGTGTGGCGTGCCGCGGAGTTCGTTCCGTTTGCGGGCGCCAACCTCGCAGCTGTGCGAAACCTGGCCGATGTCGCCGATGACGTTGTCAGCGGTGCCGCCGTCCCGTTGGCTGCGACCGCAGCGAACCTGAATCCTGCGTCGTTAAAGCCCGTCGACGGCGCCGTCGATCTTAAGCCGATCGTGGCAGCGGGGGAAGCTCTCAACCAGGCCAGCACGGTGTTCTCGGCAGCGGACAAGCGGGTCAGCGACCTCGACACCAGCATGACCGTCGAGCAGGTCACCGCAGCCGTGGGCAAATTCCACGGCTTCTTGGGGAGCATTACACCGGCGCTAGAGTCGGCAAGTCAGATAGTGGACGCTCTTCCGGGTGCTCTCGGTGAAACTGCCCCACGCAACTACGTCATCGTGTTCCAGAACAACGCTGAAGCGCGGGCACTCGGAGGTACCTCGCTCTCCTTTGCCCTGCTGACGATAGACAAGGGTCACGTCATGCTCGGAGACGCCTTGCCGGCGGGATTGGGGAATTTCGCCTACTACCAGGAATCTGTGATTCCTCTGCCGGAGGGTGTTGAAGCGCTGTACGGTTCGGAGTTTGGCCGGGCCATGTCGAACCTCACAGTGCGGCCCAGCTTCGAGAGCGGAGCTGAGACGGCGCAGGAGATGTGGAAACGACAGTTCGGAACGGTCGTGGACGGTGTGATTTCAATCGACCCCGTGGCGCTGGGATATCTTCTTCGCGGTACCGAGCCGATTCCGCTGTCGACAGGCGATGTCCTTACGAGCGACACTCTCATGCCCTTACTCCTGAATGGCGTCTATATGCGTTACAAGTCAGGCGATACTGAGGCGGATAATGCGGCACAGGATGCCGTGTACGCGGAAATCGTTGTTAAAACTGTCGATCAGCTCTTGAGCGGAGATGTGAACCCTCAGGTGTTGCTGTCAGCCCTAACCCAGGCCGCGAGCGAGCATCGGGTGCTGATGTGGAGTCCGAGGGCAGAAGAGCAAGCCGTCTTCAGCTCTCTCGGGGTAGACGGTGCTCTTCCCGTGAGCGACAAGACTATGGATCGGGTAGGGGTCTACTTTCAGGAGAACGTCGGCTCGAAGATGAACTACTACCTGAAACAGTCAGTCAGCCTCGGTCAGGCTGCGTGCCGGGCCGATGGGAAAGCGTCATATCGCGTCGGCGTTGATCTCACCAACGGGCTGCCTGTTGACGCTGCGACAGCGATCAGCCCTTCTATTCTTGGGCAGTACAGTCGGGAAAGGCTAGCCCCGGGGATACAGCGAATGTTGGTCATGGTCTACGCCCCGCCCGGTTCGCAGATCGTGGGAGCGACTGTTGACGGGGCTTCCGTGCAGCTCGAATCGTTCCACGACACCGACTACCCGGTGGCGAAGCTGATCGTGAGTATGGAGCCCGGCGCCACGTCGAAGATCACGCTCGACGTGGTGGCGGCCGCAACCGGCACGAAGGCGCTTGAGGCCGAGGTCACCCCGATGGTGAACCCCACGACGATTTCGGATCTACCCCTCGACTGCGCGACTGTCGCGGCGGGGTAGTCGGGGCGGCGGGGCTACAGGCCGATGGCGAAGGCGGCGTAGCCGATGACGCCGGCGGAAACCGCAGCAACGGCCAGAAAGGCGTACTGCAGTCCCTTGGAGCTGCGACCTCGTCGCAATAATGCCTTGTGGCCCATCTGCTCGGGCCGGATCTTCGTCACAATTTTACTGTACTGCTGCGGTGACACCCGAATCGTTGCTCTGGGCCCCCAAAAGAGGGGGTTAGACTGCCTCGCCTGGTGCCCGAGGCTAGGCTTCAGTCGTGGTGAATGCGATATGAAACTGTCCGTGATCGGTTGTGGCTATCTCGGGGCCGTGCACGCTTCGGCGATGGCCGAGTTGGGCCACGACGTGGTGGGTATTGACATCGATGCTCGAAAGATCGACCAGCTGGCCGCGGGCACGCCGCCGTTCTTCGAGCCGGGCCTGCCGGAGATTCTGACCTCGGCCATGGCGTCGGGTCGGCTGCGCTTTAGCACAGACATTGCCGATGCCGCCGGCGCCCAGGTGCACTTCATCGGCGTCGGCACCCCGCAGAAAGCGGGCAGCCACGCCGCCGACCTCAGCTACGTCGACGCGGCGGTGCAGTCGCTGCTGCCGCACCTGGCCGCCGGCGACCTGGTCGTGGGCAAGAGCACGGTGCCGGTCGGCACCGCCGCCCGGCTGGCCGGCGTGATCGAGGCATCCGGCAGTGAGGCCACCCTGGCTTGGAACCCCGAGTTTCTGCGCGAGGGCTTCGCCGTGAAAGACACCATCAGCCCCGACCGCCTGGTCTACGGGGTGCCGGCCGGCGCGGCCGGCGAGCACGCCACGGCGCTGCTGAACGAGGTATACGCGTCGGCGATGGCCGCTGAGACACCGCTGATCGTGACCGACTACGCGACCGCGGAGCTCGTGAAGGTCGCCGCGAACGCGTTCCTGGCCACCAAGATCAGTTTCATCAACGCCATGAGCGAGATCGCCGACGTCTCCGGGGCAAACATCACCGAGCTGGCCGACGCCATCGGGTTCGACAACCGCATCGGCCGCCGTTTTCTGAACGCCGGCGTCGGGTTCGGTGGCGGTTGCCTGCCCAAGGACGTCCGAGCCTTCACCGCCCGTGCCGAGGAACTCGGCCGGGGCGAGTCAGTCTCCTTCCTGAAGGAGGTCGACGCGATCAACATGCGGCAGCGCCAGCGGGTCGTCGCGATGACCCTGCAGGCCCTGGACAAGCCCGTCTACACAGCCAAGGTGGCCGTGCTCGGGCTCAGCTTCAAGCCGTACTCCGACGACGTGCGGGACTCGCCGGCCCTCGACGTGGCCGTGCAGCTGCGGGGCCTCGGCGCCGACGTGATGGCGACCGACCCGCAGGGAATCGAGAACTCGCGCCTGCGGCATCCGCAGCTCACCTATTCCACCAGCATCGAGGAGACCCTGCGCGCCGCCGACGCGATCGTGCTGGTCACAGAATGGGCCGAGTTCAAGCAGATCGACCCGGTCTGGGCGGCTACTCTGGTTCGTGTGCCCATAATAATTGACGGTCGAAATACTCTTGACGCTGCTGCTTGGCGTGCTGCGGGCTGGACCTACCTGGGGCTCGGTCGGCCCTGATGGCCGACCTTTCTCATGCTTCGGTGACAAAGCCGAAACGCCGAGGGTGGCGGATCGCGCTCATCGCCATCGCCGCCGTCGTTCTGCTGGTTGGCGGGGTTGCGGGCGTCTACGCCTGGACTCTTAGCAACACCTTCGATAGCCGGACCGTGAAGATCCCCAACGTGTTCCCCGACGAGACGTCACGGCCGCCGGCGCCAACCGGTGACGCGGCAACCGGTGACGGGGCAACCGGGCAGAACATCCTCCTGCTCGGCTCTGACACCCGGGGAGCGAACGACGGGTCCATCACCGACCTCACCGGCCAGCGCTCGGACACCATCATGGTGGTGCACGTGCCGGCGAACCGCGAGAACATCTATGTCATGTCGATCATGCGTGACAGCTGGGTCGACATTCCGGGTGAGGGCGAGGCCAAGATCAACGCCGCCATGTCCTACGGCGGGGTTCCCCTGGCCGTGCAGACCATCGAGGGTCTTCTCGGTGCGCGCATCGACCATGTGGCCATCGTCGACTTCACCGGATTCAAGGGCATCACGGATGCGCTGGGCGGCGTCGACATCGACAATCCGGTCGCCTTCGACTCGTCCTCGCTGCCGGGGCGCTACTTCGCCGAGGGAACCCAACGGTTGAACGGCACGGAGGCGCTGGCGTTCGTGCGGGAACGGTACGCCTTCGCGGACGGCGACTTTCAGCGGGCCCGCAACCAGCAGGCCTTCATCAAGGCCGTGCTGGGCAAGTCGCTGACGGCGGAAACCCTCACCAACCCGGCCAGGATCAGCGATCTGGTCGGCGCGATTGCTCCCTATCTCTCCGTTGACGAGGGGCTGAACTCGGCCTACGTGGCCGGTCTGGCCGTGGAGCTACGCGACGTGCACGTGGGTGACGTCACGTTCTTCACCCTGCCGACGACAGGCACCGGTACCTCGCCCGACGGCCAGTCGATCGTCGTCATTGACCAAGACAAGTTGAAGGAAGTGCAGCAGGGGTTTCAGACGGACACCCTCGACTCGTACCAGCCGGAGCTACAGACGATGGAGTAAGGGGCCACGAGCCTGGCGGGGTCGTGGTCAGCTTGTTGGGATTCTGGCCGGTGACCTTCTCGCGGGTGCCGGCCTGCGTATCAGCGCGCGGGCATGAGGCAGAGCCGAATGTAGTAGACATAGGCGCGCTGGGTCGTCTGATCAGGGGACTCGATCACTCCCGTGATCGCGTCTGTCCATTCTGAGGCTCTGCCGATGGCGTCGAAAGAGAAACCGTAGGCGTCGAAGGTCTCATCGACAGCATTCAGGTCGTAGCCCAGTGCGGCCAGGTTCGCCGCGAAATAAGGGAGTACGGATTCGTTTGTGAACCCGACAGTCGGGTCATAGGTCAGGGGGAGGTCAGCGACGGCGTCCTGTCCGGCGAGGTCCAGAAGTTCGTGCGCCATGTTGCAGGTGAGTCCTTTAAGCGCCTTGTCGGCCACGCCGTTCACGTGCCTCACGAAATCAGGGTGGGAGTTGGGAGCAAGGCGCAGGCTTACCAACCTGATCGCGTCCTCGGGGATGAAGTCCGCCACCGAACCGGCAAAGGTGGACACCCGCGTGACCTCCTTCCAAAACAGCACGATCTCGTCGGCACGCGCGATCATGTCGGCCTCGGCCGGGGTGAGCCCCTGAGCCGGCGAAGCTTTGAGGCCGCCTGCCAGATCGTCTACTGGTGCCGGCTGTTTCATCGTGCCGAATTCGTCCCCGACTGGCTCGAGTTTCTTCAGAGCCTGGCTGATCGTGATCCTCCACGCCGGAGCCTTCTCCGCGACGACGACGCAGCTCCCCAGACTGAGAACGACCGCTGCACTGAGAACAACCGCCCCGATTGCCCTTATCTCAACCCTTATCTGAACCATGGGACTGCCTTCCCATCGGAGACACTCAAACCCGTTGGTGCAGTGATAGCACCGGAAGGAGGTTTCGGCTAGGGCATGATCAGAGCTTTTCAGGCTCCTATTCGCGCCGCGAGAGCCTGTCTGGCGGCCCTGCTCGAGCCGAGTAAACTTGAAGCTCGGATTTCAAGGGGTGTGCGAGTGGTCGACCAGGAGCTTCAGCGGGAACAGCAATATGTCGCGAACCTGTATGCGCGTCTCGACGCGTTGCAGCGGGAGGCCGAGCAGCAACTCGTGGCCGTGCGGCGGCTCGACGTGGGCGGCAACCACCAGTCGCGCTCCGAGCGTGACACGTTTGCGCGCCTCTACGAAGACCGCATCGTGCAGCTGCGCGAGGTCGACGACCGGCTGGCGTTCGGCCGGCTCGAAGTGGCCGCCGACACCTCTGACACTGACTCCGGCTCTTGCTCTTCCTCTTCTTCCAACTCGACGGATGCCTCCGTCTACCGCTACATCGGCCGGCTGGGGCTGCGGGACGAAGACCTGCAGCCCATCCTGCTCGACTGGCGGGTGCCGCAGGCCAGCGCGTTCTACCAGGCCACCGCGGCGACGCCGCTCGGCGCCCGCGCCCGTCGGCATCTGCTCTCGAAGGGGCGGGACATCGTGCGCATCGAGGACGAGATCCTCGACGCCGCGCTGCTCGAGGGCGATTCGGCAACCCAGCACCAGGGGGAGGGCGCACTGCTGGCCGCACTCACCGCCCAGCGCACCGGGCACATGAGCGATATCGTCTCGACGATCCAGGCGGAGCAGGACCGCATCATCCGTTCAGACCTGAAGGGCGTGCTCGTCGTGCAGGGCGGCCCGGGCACCGGCAAGACGGCCGTGGCCCTGCACCGTGCGGCATACCTCTTATATACGCATCGGGATCGGCTGAAGAACTCGGGTGTGCTCATCGTGGGGCCGTCGGAGTCTTTCCTGCACTACATCGAGGCGGTGCTGCCGTCGCTGGGGGAGACCGGGGTGGTGCTCGCATCCGTGGGCCAGCTCTATCCGGGTATCGAGGCCACCCGAGAGGATGCCCCGGCCGTCGCCGCGATCAAGGGCCAGACCTCGATGGCCCGGCTCGTTCAGCGTGCCGTGCGTTCGCGGCAGCGGGTGCCGGCGTCGGCGCAGGTGCTGGTCGTGAACGGCGACCGGCTCACGCTCAAGCCGCAACTGATCGAGACCGCGATTCACCGGGCCCGGGCCGGCGGCAAGCCGCACAACGAGGCCCGGGTGACGTTCGTGAAGAACGCGCTGGCCGCGCTGTCCCGGGAGTGGCTCGCGCAGTTGAAGGCCCAGGGCCGGTCGATGGACGACACCGACCTGCCCATGCTGCGTGAAGACCTGCGTCTGGCCGACGACGTGCGGGTGGCGCTGAACACGGCCTGGCTGCCGCTCACGCCCGAGAAGCTGGTGCAAGACCTTTATGCGCGTCCGCAGTGGCTGGCGCAGCTCACCCCCACCTGGACACCCTCGCAGCGCGCGCTTTTGCACCGCCCGCGGGATGCCGAATTCACCATCTCGGACGTGCCGCTGCTCGACGAGGCGGCCGAGCACCTGGGCGAGTACAACGTGGTCGACGCAGCCCAGAAGCGCGAGCAGAAGGAGCAGCGCAAGCGCGACGTGGAGAACGCCGAGCTGGCGATCTCGAACATGGAGGTGAAGGGGCTCGTGAACGCCAAGGCGCTCGCCGACAACTTCGCCGAGCTGGGCGACCGGGCCACCACGGCCGAGCGTGCCGCGCTCGACCGCACTTGGACCTACGGTCACGTGGTCGTCGACGAAGCACAGGAGCTTTCGCCGATGCAGTGGCGGCTGGTGCTGCGGCGCGGCCCGCTGCGGTCGTTCACGATCGTGGGCGACATCGCCCAGGCGGCGTCGGCCGCGGCCGCGTCGAACTGGCGCGACGCCCTCGAGCCCCTGCTCGGCTCCTCGCTCGAGGCCTCGCGGTGGCGGCTCGAGGAGCTCACCGTGAACTACCGCACACCGAGCCAGATCGCTTCGGCTGCCGAGTCGATGGCTCTCGCGCACGATCTGCCGATCACGCCGGCGCGGTCGGTGCGGGCGAGCGAGTGGCCGATTGAGACGGTTCCGGATGTTGTTTCGGCCGTGAGGCGGGAACGGTCGCTTGGTCTCGGGGGAACCGTTGCAGTGATCGTGCTGGAGCACTTTCTGGCTGGAGTTGTTGCTTCGCTGGCTGCTGCGTTCGGTTCCGTGGGCGTCAGCGTCGGTGTCGGGGCTGCGGGGCTGCTCAAGGATGTGGCGGTGCTCACCCCGCAGGATTCGAAGGGGCTGGAGTTCGATGCCGTGATCGTGGTGGACCCGGCGGGGATCGTGGCGGCGTCCTCGCGTGGGGCCGGGGCGCTCTACGTGGCGATGACGCGGCCCACGCAGCGGCTGTATCTCGTGGCGACGGGGGAGTTGCCCGCGGGGCTGTAGGTTCGTCGCTTGGCGGTGGTTGGGCTTGGCGGTGGTTGAGCTTGTCGGTGGTTGGGCCTGTCGGTGGTTGGGCTTGTCAAAACCCGGCGAGCCGGTCTCTAAACCCGCCCCCCCCCGGTGGTTGAGCTTGCCGAAACCCGGCGACCCGGTCTCCGAGCTCGGCCACGGACCCCCGGCCGAACGAATTCGACGGAGATTTTGCTCAAACCCGGCCCAAAACATCCGTTTCGGCTCGAAATTGGCAAAATCTCCGTCGAATTCGTTAGAGGGCCGGGCGTATGACGGCCACAGCTACGGATACCGATGCGCGGCCGACTTCAAGGCTGCACCACGCTGACCAAATTACTTTCGATGAATAATCAGCACCTATTGACTCTAGGTTAGTACACGTTTACTATAGTGGTATGGCAGGAGCCCCCACTCCGCACCACCCCACCACCTCACCGCAGGCGGTGGCTTCCAACGTGCAACTGCCCCTCGTGCAACAGCCCCTCGTGCAGCAACTGCAGCAGGCGCGTGATCTGGCCGCGTCCGTGCTTGATTCGGTCGCCTTCTCTCTTTTGAGTGAGGCGGAGGCGATGGCGGTGCTCGGCACGGTGGAAGACCTCGGTCGGCGGGTGGATGCTGCCAGGGTTGCCTCGGCCGCTGACATTGCGGTGCGGTCTCGGCGCATCCTCGGGAATGAGTCCCTCGCGTATAAGAACGGGGCGACCAATGGAACGGACCTGATCACCCGCCTGACCCGTGTTTCCTCGCGGGAGGCGAACCGGCGGGTGCGCCTCGGCGACAACGTCACCCTGCGTCTGGCCGGCACCAGCATGCTGCCGCCGTATTACCCGGCCGTGGCGGCTGCCCTCACCGCCGGCGACCTCGGCATCGATGCTGCCGAGAACATTGTCACTGCCCTCGACACTGTTGCCGCCCGGGTCGCGCCGGACGATCTGGGCACCGCGGAGCGTGCCCTGGTGGCCAGTGCGACGGGTGCGATCACCGACGAAACGAGCGGGCTCCTCGGTGAGGGGTTCGCGTTCCCCGCGGATCTGGTGCGGGGCATGGCGGGGCAGTGGCTGGCGCGCCTGGATCCCGACGGCACCGCCCCGAACGAACCCGTCGCCGAACCGCGCAGCACCGTCGGCTTCGGACTCTTCCGCGACGGCCTCTACCCACTCCGCGGCGGGGTGACCGCGGAACTGCGCGGCATCATGAACGCGATCTTCGACACCTACCTCTCCGCGCACGCCGCCCCCGCGTTCCCCACCGAGGAGGAACAGGCGCGGATGGACGCCGGGGACCTGATCCCGGGAGCCGAGGCCGCGGCCCACAGTGACGACCGGAACGGTGGTGAGAAACGGGCCGACATCCTCCGCGGCGTGTTCGAAGCCGCCACCCGCGATGCGGGAACCCCGACCATGGGCGGAGCCGCCCCCACCGTGATGATCCACGTCAACCAGGCCGACCTGGCCGCCGACCGCGGGGTGGGCTGGATCGACGGGGTCGAGTCCCCGATCTCTTTGACGAGTGTGAAGCAGGCCCTCTGCGCCGGCGGATTCCAGGAAATCGTGTTCGGCCCCAACAACGAAGTCCTCACCCTCAGCACCGAGAAACGCTTCTTCAACCGGGCCCAACGCCGCGCAATCGCCGCCCGCGATGGGGGTTGCACCATCCCCGGCTGCACCATCCCCGCGGCCTGGTGCGAGGTACACCACGTGATCCCCTGGCACCTCGGCGGGAAAACCAACATCGACAACGGGGTACTCCTCTGCTGGTACCACCACCACAGCATCGACACCTCCGGCTGGCAGATCCGCATGGTGAAAGGCAAACCCGAGGTCAGGGCACCACTCTGCTACGACCCAACCCAAACCTGGCGGACCACGGGCAACCACCGGGCGAGGCCTGGGTTCCGGTCTCGACAGGCTCGACCACCGAGTGCATAGTCCCCGGGAGCCAGGGCACCAGGGTCTCGACAGGCTTGACCACCGGGTGCGTGAGTTCACGACAGCGAGCGACCTGCCGAACACGGCGGTTGAGCTCGTCGAAACCCGGCGGGCCATGCTCCAAACCCGGCCGGCAGCATGCGTGCCCCACGCTAACTGAGGGCTTTTGCGCGACACGCCGTTCCCCGCGCCGTCACACTCGGCGTGTCGCGATAATCACCGAGTTAACGTCACGACGGATGCCCGTGCGCCCGTGTCCGCCCGCCACGCCCGCCGCGCGCACCACGCCCGCCCCCACGCCAGCCCCGTCCGCCCGCCCCGCGCGCCAGCCCCGTCC
>NZ_SOGD01000046.1:0-21974 GCF_004402345.1 Cryobacterium sp. TMT2-15-1
ACCCACCGTGGCGGAGCTCTCCGAGGCCTCGCAGATCCTGCCAGCCGATGTGATGCGCCTGCTGCGCTATGACAACGAGCCGATGTCCCTGCAGTCGCCCGTGGGCGACGGTCTCGGCGACATCTCCGAGCTGATCATCGACGACGACCTGCCCCAGCCTGAGGAGCACGCCGTGCTCACCATGCGGGCTTCGGACATCACTTTCTACATGAGCGCCCTGCCGCCGCGGGAGCGGTCGATCCTGATGTCCCGGTTCGGTCTCGACGGGGGCGCGCCCCAGACGCTGGACCAGATCGCCGTCGTTCAAGGCGTGACCCGGGAACGGGTGCGCCAGATCGAGAAGCGCGCGCTGGCCCTGCTGAAGGTGCCGTGCCTGGAACAGTACCTGCGCGACTGACCGCCTCCGGGCGGGGGCCTGCCCGGCTGACGCAGCGGCCGACGCGACTCGGGGAGTCACGTCAGCCGTTGGGTCACTCCCCCCTGTTCATCCATGGCGCCCCGTGGTTCGGGTCGAAGGCGATCAGTGACCCTGCCCAGCGGGGCCTCGATCGGCATTAGGCGCCAGGTCGCGGTTAGCGCGAAAATGGGCTCATGCCCTCCGTAAGCGCTGCACCCAGGTCTCTGCCCGCATCCGTTCGAATCGGAGAGGGCCGCGGTGGCCTCACCGTGGTGAGAGTGGGCGGTCCCGCCGGCTCCGCCGAGATCTACCTGCACGGTGCGCACGTCACCGAATTCACTCCGGCCGGCGGCCGGCCGGTGCTCTTTCTAAGCGACCTGAGCCGGTTCGAGGCCACCGCCGCGATTCGCGGCGGCGTGCCGATCTGCTTCCCCTGGTTTGGTGCGAACGCGCTCGACCCGGCCGCGCCGTCGCACGGTTTCGCCCGCCTGATCGAGTGGGAGCTCGTGAACGCCCACGAAGCCGACGACGACGTCGTGCTCACCTTCAGCCTCACCGACACTCCCGCCACACGCACCTCGGCTTGGCCGCACCGCTTCGAGGCCCGCTACACGGTCACCGTCGGCGCCCGCCTGACCCTAGCCCTCCGGGTGACCAACCGGGAGCCGGATGCGATCAGCTACGAAGAAGCGCTGCACACCTATCTGCGAGTGAGCGATGTGCGCAGCACGACGGTCGCGGGGCTGCAGGGCACCGCATTCCTGAACCAGCTGACCGCACTGACCGAGCCCGCGGAGAACACCCCCCTGGGCTTCGGCACCGAGACGGACCGCCTCTATCTGGGCAGCCGCGGCAGCGCCACCGTCGCCGACCCCGACGGCCGCACCGTCACGATCGGATCCGACGGATCCGACAGCACCGTGGTCTGGAACCCCTGGGCCGACAAGGCCGCCCGGATGAGCGACTTCGGCGACGACGAGTGGCCCGGCATGGTCTGCGTGGAAACCGCGAACGTGCGCCGGGACCAGGTACGTCTGGAAGCCGGCCAGAGCCACACGACGACCGTCGTGTTCGCGGTTTCGGCCTGAGCACCGGCCTTCGGGACTGTCCCGCAAAAACTTTCTTTCGGCGCTAGCGTGACGAAATCCGTTCGACCCACGTCATACTAGTGTCGCCCGGCTCGTGCCACGCGCCGCGACAGATTGGAGTACGCCATCGCTGAACAGACGTCCTCCGCACCACCAGCCGTCCCCCCAACCGGACCAGGGATGACTGTCATCGCCGATGGCGTCGTCGCGAAGGTAGCCGGTATCGCCGCACGCGAGGTGCCGGGCGTCTACGCGCTCGGCGGGAGCGCGGCCCGAGCTCTCGGCGCAATCCGGGAAGCCCTCAGCGGCGCCGACCTCTCCCCCGGGGTGAGCGTCACCACCGAGGGCGCCGCGGCCTCCGTCGCGATCTCCATCGTCGTCGAGTACCCGCACGAACTGCAGAAGGTCGCGGGCGCAGTGCGCAACGCGGTCGAGACGGCGATCGAGACAATCGTCGGCATACAGGTCACCGCGGTCGATGTGACCGTCAAGGACGTGCACCAGACGTCAGATGACACGGACGCGGACGTCGACGAGGTAGACACCCCGGACTAGCCCGGCTTTTTTTCTCCAGTTCACCAACACTTACCCTTACCAGTTCGCAAACAACAGAAAGATGCAGGGACAAATTATGGGCTTCATCGGATTCCTTATTCTCGGACTCATCGCCGGCGCGATCGCCAAGGCAATCCTGCCCGGCAACCAGGGCGGCGGCTGGGTCATCACCCTCATCCTCGGCGTGCTCGGCGCGTTCCTCGGTGGTTTCCTCGGCTCGGTCATCTTCGGCACCGGTCTCGAGAACTTCTTCGACATCTCGACCTGGCTTCTCGCCATCGCCGGCTCCGTCATTGTTCTCGTGATCTACGGCGCTCTCACGGGGCGTCGTCGCCGGGCCTAAGTCACGGCAGCGCGACAAGCGCGAACGAGCGGGCGCACTATTGGGGGGTGCGCCGGTTCTTCCGTGCTTTTTTTGTTGATTTGTGCCTGCTGACGTCCGATTGCCGGCATTCTGCGTGCCGGTGGTGTCAGTCGCCCGCGACGTCGTGCAGGTGGTGCACCGGATCGTGCACGAAATATTGCCCCATCGTGGTGACGGTGAACCGGGCACCGTCGCTGCGGCGACCGGTTCGACCCTGGCCTGCGGGCCCAACGGCTGCGAAGGAGGCGGCGACGGACGCCGCGGCCTCGGCGAGTTCGCGGGCCACGACCGCCGGCTCCTGCTCGTTGTAGCGCTCCAGCACCGCGGTGGCGTCCTGGTCCCAGTTCGGGAAAGCCGGGTCGTCCTCGGCGAGCATGAGGGTGAGACGCTCGTCGAAGATGCGGAACACGTCGCGAACATGGGCCGCGTACTCCAGGGCAGACCAAGTCTGCTCGTCGGGGCGCGACGCGACATCCATTCGCTGCAGCACCGGCTGCCAGCGGGCCGCGTTCTCGCGCACCAGCCGCGGAATGTGCGCGAAATCGACGTCGGCGGCGGAGAAACCGCACTCCGGGCAGGGGCGCTCCAGCACCCAGGTCCAATCTTTTGTATCCGCGCTGATTCCCATCCGGTGATCCTATCCGGTGGTCACGGCTACGCACCGGTGTCCGGCCAAACCGAACCGTCGTTGATTCCGAACAATGGGCGAGCACGGATGCACCGTGACATCTACTGGAGGTCTTCTCATGCGTACATCCCCCAACCGCATCATTGCCACTGTTTTCGGTGCCGTCTACGTTCTGGTCGGCGTGCTCGGTTTCTTCGTGACCGGCGGCGTCGACTTCTTCGCCACCGATGGCGGCCTGCTTCTCGGCATCTTCGCGGTCAACCCTCTGCACAACACGGCCCACCTCCTGATCGGCGCAGCACTGTTGATCGCCGGCCTAACCACGGCCCCCGCCGCAAAGGCCGTCAACACCACGGTCGGTGCGGTGTACCTGCTCCTCGGAATTGTCGGTTTCTTCATCGCCGACACCGCGCTCAACATCCTCGCCCTCAACACGGCCGACCACTTCCTGCATCTGACCAGCGCCATCGTGCTGCTTGGAGCCGGCCTCGCAGCCGACAAGACCGTACCGCGCACGGTCACCGTCTAGCCCACGCACGCCACCCACACCGCGGACAGGAATCCCATGACGCAGATCACGCGCCTCTGGATCGCTTTCGCCGCCCTCGGGGCAGGGATTATTCACCTGGCCGTGGGCGCCGGCGCTCCAGCCCTGCTCGCCGTCACCTTCGTCGGGCTCGGCGTCGCCGAGCTCTGCTGGGGTGTGGCGACGCTCGTGCGAGGAAGGCATCTTTGGCCGAACCAGGCCCTCGTCGCCGCCCTTCTCCCGGGCGTCGTTTGGGCTGCAATGGTGGCGCTCCGCAGCACCTCGGCGGTGCCGGCCGACGCCACAGTGCTGCCGGTCTTCCCAATGACCATCGCTACCCTGTTCGGCGTGTTCGTGGCCGTCTCCCTTGCCCTCACCCGGCGGCGTGCCAGATGCCGGGCGGCGGCATCCGACACCCCTGCCGGGGTGACCGGGGCGACCGAACCCGCACCGCAGGGCTGGCGTTTCCTGGCCGCGCTGACGCTCGGCGGCCTGCTGGTTTCCGGCCTGACCACTCCGGCCCTGGCCGCGACGGATGCCGGCACTCAGGCGGTTCCGCACGGGTCCCACGGTCACTCGGGCCCCGCCGTTCTGCCCGGCGCACCGCACTCCCACCACTGACCGGCTGCGGGCCGAAGATAATTCCCGGCTCTCGCTGGGCCCGGCAGCCCTTCTAGTCCGACTGCTGCGATGCGCAGACGGCGACAGCCCGGATTTCGCCGGCGACCTGGGTTTCGGTCCAGGGCAGGTTCAGCTGGGGTGCCGGCATCTCTCCGGACGCGGGCGCAGCGCCGGCGACCGCGGCAAGTCGGCGGGCGACCGCCTCGGCGAACCCGCGGCCGGAGGTCGAATTATTGAAGGCGACCACCACCGTGAGTCCGCTGACCGGGTCGGCCATCGCCGCCGAAATGAAACCGGGAATCTCCCCGGACTGACCGAGCAGCGGGCCGAACCGCTCGACGCCGAGGCCGTGTTGATGCCAGGAGGGGGCTCCGGCACCCGGCAGAACCGGCGCCCACTGCGCATCCGTCGATGTTTTCGACAGGAGGGTCCCCGCGGCCAGTACCTGCGCCCAAATTTTCAGGTCGTCGAGGTTCGAGACCGCCCCCGCCGCCACTCCGCCCACCGAGGGCGACAGCTGCGTCACGTCGAGCACGCTGCCACAGCGGGCCCTGCCGGCCGGATCAAGGGCCGTGGCATAGCCGCGGGGACTCGGCCCCGGGATCGCCAGCTCGCCCGGCGATGGCAGGCTGGTGTTCGTCATGCCCAGCGGTTCGAACACGTAGTGCCGGTAGAGCCACGGCCAGTCGCGTCGGGTTGCCTGCTGCAGGGCGAGACCGAGCAGCACGACCCCGGTATCCGACGCGGACCAGGTTCCGCCGGGCAGCGCCACCCGAGGTGCGCCCGTGCCGCTCGCGATGACCTCGCGCGTCGACCACTTGCGACTGGGGTTGGCCAAAATCTGCGGAGCCAGCAGGGAGGCATGATCGGCCAGGCCGGACGTGTTGCGGCAAAGCTGCCCGAGGGTGATCGTGTCCAGCCCCACCACCCGGGGCACGTAGTCGGACACCGGATCCTCCAAGCGCACCTGCCCCTCCTCGACGAGCCGGAGCAGCACCGTGCAGGTCAGCGCCGTCGTGTTGGTGCCGATCCGGAATCGCATCTCCGGGGTGAGGGCACCCGGTGACGTCCTCGAGACGGACCCGGGCGACGCGACCCAGGTGCCGGCCCACGGAGCCCAGACACCGGCAATGGCCCCCGAGGAACCGGACAGGGTCTTCGCCTCGGCGAGCACGTCATCCAGCCGGGACGTGACCTCGGACGAGAACGGGGCCGCCGCCTGCGCGCGGGCCTCCGGGGACGCATCCGTCGCCGCGGTGCACGCCGTCAGCACGAGGGTGGCACTCACGACGAGAGCCGGCACGCGGTGGTGGCGTGTGCGGGGGCTCGCGTGACGAGGTGCGGAGCCGGCTGGTACACGGCCGGCTGCGGCCTGGCTGATCGGTGCCTGTTCGAGCTTCATCGCCTGACCCCCGTCGCGTCGCGGCCCACACAGGAGCGCCCCTGCACGACGGAGTGTACCCACGCCGCCGTCCGGCCGCACCGTATTGCTGCCGGCGGCCCCCCGGCTCTCGCTCTTGCCCCTACTGCCGCCCTCGTCCCTAACGAATTCGACGGAGATTTTGGGCTAGAGACTCAGTTTTGGGCTGTTCTGCACCGTTTTCGACACAATCTCCGTCGAATTGGTTCGGGGCAGCGGCGGGAGAGGCAGCAACGAGAAGGGCAGCCACGGCGGTAACCACGGGGCTAGTCGGCGGGAATGACCGGGTAGGGGGTCTCGGTAGGGCGCGGGCCGCGCATGAACCGCTGCACGTTCTCGTCCACGATCATGTCGCTCGGGCGCAGCGGACGGGTCAGATAAAGGCCATCCAGGCTGGTCAGCCGGCTGAGGGCCACGTAGGTCTGGCCGGGGCTGAACACGCGTGCGCCGAGGTCGACGACCGCGCGTTCATAGGTGGCGCCCTGCGATTTGTGGATGGTGACCGCCCACGCCAGCCGCAAGGGGAACTGCGTGAACTCGGCTACGACGTCTTTGCGCAGCTTCTTCGTGGTCGGGTTGTAGGTGTACTTGAACTTTTCCCACACCGCCGGTTCGACCTCGTGCGTTTCGCCGTCGATGTCCACGTACACCGTCGAATCGACCCGAGTGACGGTGCCGATGCTGCCATTCACCCAGCGTGGGCCGCCGTCCTGGTTGGAGTCGTTGCGCAGAAACATGACCTGCGCCCCGACCTTCAGCTCGAGCACCTCGTCGGCGGGGAATGTGCGCCCGCCGAAGTCGCCGGTGACGTCGGCCTTGGCGGTCAGCGCCTTGCCGGGGAGGCGCTTGAGAGCGGATGCGTTGATCCGGTTCACGGAATCGTTGCGGGTGGCCAGCGTGATCACTCCCTCCCTCGGCGGGGTGCGGGCGCCCGCGGCGTTGAGCGCGCCGCCGATCTCGGCCGTGACCTGCCCGTGCCGCACCGCGTTGAGCATGTGTTTGAAGTCGGCGTCGCGCTGCCGGTGCACCTCGGTGAGCTCGAAGATGCGCAGGTCGGCGCCCTGCCAGACCTTCGCGTCGAAGAACCACATCGACCGGTAGGTGTCCGCGAAGTAGGCACGCTCGTCGGAATCCCCCGGCACCGGGGCCAGCTGGTACGGGTCGCCGAAGAGCACGATCTGCGCACCGCCGAACGTGTCGTTCGGCCGTTGCCGCGCCTGACGCAGGCTGCGGTCGATCGCATCCATCAGGTCGGCGTTGACCATCGACACCTCGTCGATGACGACCGTGTCGATCGTGTTAAGCAGTTTGCGTACCTGGTCGGACTGGTCGATCGCGTTGTCGGCGATCACGCCGATCGGCAGGCGGAACAGGGAGTGGATGGTCTGGCCGCCCACGTTCAAGGCCGCCACCCCGGTGGGCGCGGCAATCACGATCTGCTTGCTTGTGTTCCAGGCGAGGTGATTGAGCAGCGTCGACTTGCCGGTGCCGGCGCGCCCGGTCACGAACACGTTCTGCCGGGTTCCCTCGATGGCCTCGAACACTTCGGCCTGCTCGCGCGACAGCGGAATCTCAGACACGGGGGCGCTTTCGATGGGGTGCGGACGGGACATACCACTGTATCCGGCCCGGCTGCACGAGTCGGCCCCGGTCTTCGGGTTGGTGGAGAACCGGCCCCGTAGGATGTGGGGGTGAGCAACCGGGACGGCAGGCGCCGGCGTAACGAGCGGCGCGCCATCGTGGCCGTAGTCATCGTTGCCGCCCTCCTCGGCGCAGGCCTGGTCGCGACGATCGGGTCGCTCAACCGCGACCTCTACAGCGCCGGCAGCTTCGTGGGGCAGTATCTCGACGCCCTGGCCCGCAAAGACACCGCCAGTGCGCTGATGCTTCCCGGGGTCAGACCCACGGCTGCGGAGCTCGAAGCGGCCGCGCTGCCGAAGGACCTGCCGGACACCCTGCTGCGGAACTCCGTGCTGGGGGAACTCACAGACATCCGTCTGACCGCTGACGACGAGTCGGCCGATGGACGGCACACGGTCGACTACGAGTTCCGGCTGAACGGCACACCCGCGGCGATGACCTTCCAGGTGGAGAGCGCCGGCACGTTCTTCGGCGTTTTCGACAGCTGGCGCTTCACGACCAGCCCGCTGGCTGTGCTGCGCGTGAACGTGCTGCACCAGGCCACGTTCTCGGTGAACAGCCTGACCCTCGACACGCGTGCGCACGCCGCCGATGGCGCGCCGGAAGCGTTCTCGAACCAGGCGGCCTACCTGGCCTTCGCACCTGCCCTCTACTCGTTCGAGCACACCTCCACCCTGCTCGACGCGGCCTCGCAGACGGTGCCGGTCGTCGCGTCCGGGGTGACGGATGTCACGGTCGACGCCCAGCCCAACGCCCAATTCATCGGTCAGGTCCAGGCCGAGCTGGACCGTTTCCTCGACGATTGCACCACGCAACAGGTGTTGCAGCCCACGAACTGCCCATTCGGCATCGAGATCAACGACCGGGTGCGTGACGACCCGATCTGGTCGATCGCCCAGTATCCCCCCGTCACCCTCGTGGCCGGCGACTCCACCTTCGAGATGCCCGACACCGAGGGGCAGGCGCACATCGTGGTGGAGGTGCAGTCGCTTTTCGACGGCGATGTCGAGGTGCGGGATGAGGACGTGTCCTTTGCGGTCGCGATCAGCGTGACCGTGAACCCGGACGGGTCGCTCGCCCTCCAGTTGCGCTGAGCGGCGGCGGCTGCCCTGCCGGGCGCTTCTCTGCTACTCCGAGCGGTCGTGCGCGGCGAGACGGGCCAGGCCTGCGTTGTACTGGATCAGTTCGGCGTCGCCCGTGCGGGCGGCGTTTCGGTCCTTGCGGCGGGTTTCCTTCTCGTCGCTGCGGCTCCATTGGATGGCCACCGCAATGGCCAGGGCGATCGTCGGGATCTCGCCGACGCTCCAGGCGATGCCACCGCCCATCTGCTGGTCCTCGATGCCGCTGAGCCCCCAATCGCGCCCCATGGCCCCGTACCAGTCGGCGAGGAGCAGCCCGGTGCCCGTCATCATGGTGACACCGAAGAAAGCGTGGAAGGCCATCGTGCCGAGAAGAAGCAGCAGGCGGCCGGCGTAGGGCAGGCGGTAGGGCACCGGGTCGATGCCGATCAGCGACTGCACGAACAGGTAGCCGGTGATCAGAAAGTGCACGATCATCCACTCGTGGCCGATGTGGTCGGTCGTCGCCCAGCTGAATAGCGAGGAGTAATAGAACACCCAGAGTGAACCGGCGAAGAGCACGGCTGCGACCAGCGGATTGGCCAGGAACCCCGCGTACGTCGAGTGCACGGCCAACAGGATCCACTCGCGGGCGCCGCGGCTGCCGTCCTGCCGCTTGCGGATGGCCCGGGCGGCGAGGGTGACCGGCGCCCCGGGCACCAGAAAGACGGGCACGAGCATGGTCAGCGCCATGTGCATGAGCATGTGGGAGGAGAAGAGGTACTTCGCGTAGAGGTTTGCGCCGCCGTTGGTGATGTAGAACAGGATCAGCATGCCGGTCACCCAGAGCACGGTGCGGAACACGGGCCACTTATCGCCGCGGCGGGCCAGGCGGCGCACCCCGGCCACGTAGAAGAAGATACCGAATGCGCAGAACAGCACCCAGGCCAGGTCGAAATTCCACTCGGTGAAGTAGCGGCTGAAAGTGAGCGGCGGCGGCAGGAGCTCGCCGGTCAGGATTTGGGCGGGCGTCGAGGTGGGGATCTCGGTCGCCGTGATCTGCTCGACCGGCGTCGCGGTCTTGGCGAGGGCGGCGGCGGCCCCGGAGGCGAGCCCCATGAACGCCAGCTCCGTGACGATGAGCCACCAGAACCAGACGCTCCGGTGGGGTGCGGGAGTATGGGGGTCTGCGGGGGCGCTCCTCAGCATCCGCCCGATCACGTACCGGCGCTGCAGCACGCCGAACGCGCCCAGCACGGTGAGGGCGAAGACCTTGACCAGAACGAGGATGCCATAGGGCGAGAGCAGCCGGTCCCAGGCGCCCAACCGCAGTTCGGCGCCGACGTAGCCGGACGCAGCGACGACGATGAAGGAAACGAGGGCGAGCGAGGAGTAGCGCGCGATGACCGGATCGAGGCGGCCGCCGGCCAACTGCTTGCGCAGCACGATGATGGTCAGCAGCCCGCCCAGCCAGACCGCGGCGAAGACCAGGTGCAGACCCAGGGCGGTGATGGCCACGTCGTGCCCCTCAGCGCCGGCCGCGTGCCCCTGTAATGCAATCGGCACCAGGGCACCCACGGCGAGGACCGTGACGAAGACGAGCCCGGTCAGTGAACGCACCGCGAAACACAGGACGGTGACGAAGGCCGCGATCAGGGTGGTGATCAGCCAGGCCTGGCCGATCTCGATGTCACTGAAGAACTGTCCGGCGGTGGCGCTGAATCGGTCATCGAAGCTGAGCGGAATGGTCGTCACCTGCAGGAAGGTGAAGAAGCCGGTGAGGGCGGATGCCACGGTGAAGACGGCGGCGGACCCGGCAGCGAAATCGAGGGCCGCGTTGTATTCGGGTTCCCGAGGGCTCAGGGCGAACAGGGTGAGCACGAGGGCGCCGATGGTGCCGGCGGCGCCGAGGTTGACGAGGAGCTTGGCCAACGGGAGACCCCACCGCACGACTGGTCCCGGATCGGCCAGCAGTTGCGCCGAAGCGCCGCCGCCGTAGGCTAGCGCGGCGAGCGTCGCCAGCGTCGCGACCAGCAGGAGCACTGCCGGACCGGATATACGCACGAGACGAGGCACTGACTCAGCCTAACCGTGCCCGGTGGACGCACGCTGCACGAGGCTCGCTGACATGTGACGTCACAGACGAAAGCAGGGCGCCGACCGAAGCCGACGCCCTGCTTGCTTGGTTCGAGACCTACTTGGCGGCAGCCTTGAGCTTGCTACCAGCGGTCAGCTTGACGCGGTGGCCCGCGGCGATGGCGATCTCTTCGCCGGTCTGCGGGTTGCGGCCGGTGCGCGCTGCGGTAGCGGTGCGCTCGACTCCGAGCCAGCCCGGGATCGTGACCTTGCCGTCGTTCGCGACGGTGTCAGCGAGAGTTGCAAAGAAAGCGTTCAGAACGCTGTCGACGGCAGCCTGGCTCTGGCCAGAGTCTGCGGCAACCTTGGCAACGAGCTCGGTCTTGTTCAGCGACTTGTCAGCCATTGAGTGTCCTCCTCGGACCTTTGTCTGTAGAAACAGGGATTCACGTATTGCGGGCGACGCTCCGAGGAGCGACTCCGTTTGGCCGGTTGGACCGGGTTGAATCTAGCAGACAACCGCGGAATTCCGCGGATTTGCGGCGTTTCCAGCCGGTTTGGCTGCCGCAACGGCTTCATTTTCGCTGTGGGCGAAAAAAAGAGGATGCCGACCGGAGTCGGCATCCTCTCATTTCAGAACCGAGGTTCCGAATGACCGGCTAAGCGGCCTGGTGCGGTGTTACCAGCTGGACTTGGTGATGCCGGGCAGTTCGCCGCGGTGAGCCATGTCGCGGAAACGCACGCGCGAGATTCCAAATTTGCTGAGGTGTCCACGGGGACGACCGTCGACCGCGTCGCGGTTGCGCAGGCGAACCGGTGACGCGTTGCGGGGAAGCTTCTGCAGGCCGAGGCGAGCAGCTTCACGGGACTCATCGGTGCCGGCCGGGTTGACGAGGGCCTTCTTGAGCTCAAGGCGCTTCGCGGCGTAGCGCTCGACGATAACCTTGCGCTGGTTGTTCTTGGCAATCATGCTCTTCTTCGCCATTTTTAGCGCTCCTCACGGAAGTCAACGTGCTTGCGCACTACGGGGTCGTACTTCTTGAGTACGAGACGGTCGGGGTCGTTGCGACGGTTCTTCTTGGTCACGTAGGTGTAACCGGTGCCGGCCGTCGAACGGAGCTTGATGATCGGGCGGACGTCATGCTGCTTAGCCATTAGATTTTCTCCCCACGGGCGAGAAGGTCCTTGACGACCGATTCAATGCCACGAGCGTCGATCACCTTGATGCCCTTGACGGACAGGGTCAGCGTGACGTTGCGGCGAAGCGACGGTACGTAGTACTTCTTGGTCTGAACGTTCGGGTCGAAGCGACGCTTGGTGCGTCGGTGCGAGTGCGAAATGTTGTGTCCGAAGCCGGGAACGGCTCCGGTCACCTGGCAAGTAGCTGCCATGGTTCTCCTCCAATACCGAAGGGCGAATGCCCTTCCCAAGATCTCTTGTCGGCTGGCACGGCGACACCCCCGCGAAGCGGAAGCGAGCGAACCAGCAGTGCACGCACAGATATGCGCAGCAGCGTCTTAGACTACGCGCTCGGCTCCCCCGGTGCAAACCCGCTAGGCCACGGATGCGGCGGAGCAGGCCGCGCAGAGACCGAAGACGTCGACCACGTGCGCGGCCTGGCTGAAGCCGTGCTCGGCGGCCACGTTCTTGGCCCAGTTCTCCACGGCGTCCGCTTCGATCTCGACGGTGAGTCCGCAGTTGCGGCAGATCAGGTGGTGGTGGTGGTCGGTCGTGCTGCAGGCGCGGTAGAGGGCCTCACCGTCGGGCGACTGCAGCGAGTCGGCCTCGCCCTCGCCGGCCAAGTCGGCCAGGGCCCGGTACACCGTGGCCAGGCCGATGGGCGAACCGGTGGCGTGCAGGCTGGCGTGCAGACCCTGGGCGCTGACGAATCCCTCGGCGTCGCTGAGCGCGGTGCGCACGGCCTCGCGCTGCCAGGTGTTTCGCTTCATGCTTTCAACCGTAGCCGCGCCCGGACCAGCCGGCGACCGCCCAGGGCCAGCAGGAAGAAGACGGCCGCGGTGAGGGCGATCGCCGGCCCGGCGGCCACGTCGATCGCCCGGGACAGGAGCACTCCGACCAGGCCGGCGGCCGCGCCCAGCACCGGCGCGAGAACCAGGATCTGGGTGGCGGTGCGCGTGACCAGGCGCGCGGCGGCGGCCGGGGCCGCGATCAGCGCGATCGCGAGGATCGCCCCGACGGCCGGCATTGCGGTGACCACCGTGGCGGTGATCAGGGCGAGGGTGAGCAGCTCGATCGGCCATTCCCGAAATCCGGCGGCGCGGAATCCGCTCGGGTCGAAGGTGGAGAACAGGATCTCCTTGCCCAGCAGCACCATCACGGCCACGGCCACCCCGAGCACGCCGACGGCCAGCCAGACGTCACCGGTCGTGACGGTGAGGATCGACCCGACAAGGTAGGAGTCGACCTGCACCGGCAGCGACGGGTTGAGGGCCTGTAGAAGCACGCCGAGCGCGAAGCCCGCGGTGAGCAGGATACCGGACGCCACCTGGGTGCCCTGCCGCTTCACCCGGCCGATCAGGGTCATGATGCCGACGATGAGGATGCTCGCCAGGGCCGCCCCGAGTGGGATGCTCACGCCGACGATTGTGGCGGTCACGGCGCCCGGAAAGGTGGCGTGGGTGAGGGCCTGGGCGAAGAAAGTGCGGCGGCGCAGTACGACGAGGGATCCGACCAGCCCGCACAGGGCGCCGATCACGGCGGCCGCGAGGAGTGCCTTCTCGAAGTAGCCCATCACGTCACCGGCTGTTCGTGCGGCGGCGGGGTCTGCTGCGGCCGCAGACGGGGCGAACCCAGCCGCCGAAGTCCGTCGATGGACAGGCGCAACAGCAGCACCACGGCGTAGCCGGCGACCAGCACCAGCACCACGGTCGCGCCGCTGGGCAGGTCGAGACCGGCCTGCACGGATGCCTGGAAACCGAGCACGAGTCCAAGCCAGGCACCGAGGGCCGCGAAACAGGCCGCGATTGGGAACAGCAGCCAGAGCCGGTCAGTGATGAGCCGGGCCACGGCGCCGGGCACGATCAACACGGCCAGCACGAGGAGGTTGCCGACGGCGCTGGAGGCCGCGACGACCACGAGGGCGATCGCCACGTTGAGCACGAGGTCGAGCGCGAGCGTGCGGTAGCCGGCCGCGGCGAAGCCGACCCGGTCGAAGGCGCGGAACACCTCCTCCTTGAGCGTGAGCCCGATCAGGACCAGCGCCACGAGGCAGATGGCAACGGTCTGCACGACCTCATTCGGGCTGACCGTGAGGAGGCGGCCGAAGAGAAGCTGCTCCAACTGGCCGACGTAGTTCGTCTCGCGGGAGACCAGGATGATGCCCACGCTGAACATGGCGGTGAAGACGATGGCGATCGCGGCATCCGAGGACACGGACTGACGCACGATCAGAGTGAGGATGACCGCCGCGAACAGGGCGGCGACCATCGCGCCGGCGAACAGCCCCTCGCGCCCACCCCAGACGAAGCCGATCGCGATGCCGGGGAAGACCGCGTGGGTGAGACCGTCGCTGATGAACTCGAGGCCCCGCAGGTTGACCAGCACCCCGACGACGCCGGCCACCAGGCTGAGCGCACCCAGCACGAAGAGGGCCCGGGTCATGAACGGCAGGGCAAAGGCGTCGATCAGCGGGCTGAGGAAGTCCATCTCAGTGACCGGTGTGCCCGGGCACAACTACGGTGTGCTCGTCGATCTCCACGCCGACCTCCCGGAACGTGCGCTGCACGTTCTCCAGGATCAGCACCGACTCGCGCGGCCCGAACGCCACCTGGGTGCCATTGAGCAGCAACACCTGTTCGCAGACCTCGCGGGCGAGCTGGAGGTCGTGGGTGGAGACGACCACGGCCACCCCCTCCTCCTTCAAACGCTTGACGGTGCCCACGAGCGCGTCCCGATTCTGCTGGTCGAGGCCGTTGAACGGCTCGTCGAGTAGCAGCAGGCGGGGCCCCGCGGCCACGGCCCGCGCGAGCAGTCCGCGCTGCTGCTGGCCGCCGGAGAGTTCCCCAAAACGGGTTTTCGCGCGGTGCGCGAGGCCCACCGCGTCGAGTGCACGGGCCACGGCCTGACGGTCGCGCTTACCGGGCAGGCGCAGCCAGCCTAGCGAGCGGTAGCGCCCCATCATGACGACCTGCTCGAGCGTGACCGGGAACTGCTGGTCGATCTCGTCGGCCTGCGGCACGTAGCCGATGGATCCGGCCGGGGCCGCTGCCGCCCCCAGCACCTCGACGGTACCGCTCACGCGCTGGATCAGACCGAGGATGCCCTTGAGCAGCGTGGACTTGCCGGACCCGTTGGGCCCGATCAGCGCCACGGCCTCGCCGGCGTGCACCTCGAAGTCGATGTCGGCCAGGGCCGGGCTCTGGCCGTAGGAAAAGGAGGCGCCCGCCACCTTGAGCGCGACAGGCGCGCTCGGCCGTACTTGAGAAGGGTTCTCGATCACTGACTAACTATCGCAGGTCTGCGGGCACCGCGGTGGGCTCGACTCCCCAGGATTCGAGGATCAGGCCGACGTTGTGCAGCTGCGAACTGATGTAGGTGGCGCCGTCACTGTGCCGCGCACCGAGGGAGTCGCTGTAGAGCGCGTCCTCCCCCGAGTACACGATGACGCCGGCCTCGCCGGCGATGGTGTCGGCGGCCTTCGGGCTGATCGAGGCCTCGGAGAAGACCGCCCTGACCCCGGTGGCCGTGATGGCGGCGACGAGTTCGTCGATCGCGGCGGCGCTGGGCTCGGCGTTGTCGTCGAAGCTCGGGATGATGGAGCCGACGTAGGTGATGCCGTAGGCCTCGGTGAAGTAGCCGAATGCGTCATGGTTGCTCACGAGCAGGCGCTGCTCGGCGGGCACGGCGTCGATGTTGGTACGGATCCAGTCGTCGAGCTCGGCCAGCCGGCCGGTGTAGGCGGTCGCGTTGGCCTCGAAGTCCGGGGCCAGGTCCGGCTGGGCATCACTGAGGCCCGAGGTGATGGTGACGGCCATGGTCTCGGCATTGGACACGTCGGTCCAGATGTGCGGGTTGCCGCCCTGGTGGGAATGGTCGGCGTCATCCGTCGCGGCCTTGTCGTCGGCGTGGTCCTCTTCGCCGACTGCGATGTCCAGGATCTCGATGCCCTCGTCGGAGTCGATCGTCACGCCGTCGAAGCCGCTGGCGCTGATTGCGTCGTCGAGCCACTCCTCGAGGCCGACCCCATTGATCACGAGCACATCGGCCTCACCGAGGGCCGTGAGGTCGGCCACGGACGGGTCATAGCTGTGCGCACTCTGGTTGGGCTGGATGAGCTGGGTCACTACTACGCCCGCGGTGTCGCCGACGACGTTGCGGGTGAGGTCCGCCACCTGGGTGGTCGTCGCGACCACCTTGAGGTCGCCGGCGGCGGCGCCATCCGACGAACCGCCGGTGGGAGTGCAGCCGGCCAGGGTCAGCGCGGCAACGGCGGCCAGGGCGGTGAAGACGAAACGATTGTTGATCACAGTGCCGACGGTACGCCTAATGATAATGATTGTCAAAAGCGATAAGGGCGGCCGTCGTGATCTCCCCCGGGACTTTACTCGAGCAGCAGCGCGGGCTCCTCGATGATGCTCGCGACATCCGCCAGGAAGCGGCTCGCGACATCCCCATCGACCACGCGATGGTCGAAGCTCGCGCCGATGGTCGTCACCTGACGCACCCGCACCTCGCCGTCGACGACCCACGGTTTGGGCTTGATCGTTCCGAGGGCCACGATGCCGGCCTCGCCGGAGTTGAGGATGGGCGTGCCGGTATCCATGCCGAAGACACCGATATTGGTGATCGTGATGGTGCCGTTCGACATCTCCGCCGGCGAGGTCTTGCCGTCCCGCGCGGTGAGCGTGAGCTTCTCGAGGGCGCGGGCCAGTTCAAGCAGGCTCATGTCCTGCGCTTCCTTCACATTGGGCACGATGAGCCCACGGGGGGTGGCCGCGGCAATGCCCAGGTTCACGTAGTGCTTGATCACGATTTCCTCGTCGGTGAAAACCGAGTTGACCGTGGGGTTGCGCCGCACCGCCCAGATCATGGCCTTGGCCATGATCAGCATCGGGGACACGCGCACGCCCGCGAAGTCGGTGGACGCCTTGAGCCGCTTGACGAACTCCATGGTGCGGGTGGCGTCCACGTCGACGAAGAGGCTCACGTGCGGTGCGGTGAAGGCGCTGGAGGCCATGGCCTGGGCGATGGCCTTGCGCACGCCTTTGACCGGGACGCGCTCCTCACGGTCGCTGGGCCATTCCGGCGTCTGGATGTTGCGGAACACGCTGGCCTGGGTGGCCTCCCGCAGCACGTCCTCGCGGGTGACGTCACCGACCGGGCCGGTCGCCTCGACGAGGGACAAGTCCACGCCGAGGTCTTTGGCCAGCTTGCGGATCGGCGGCTTGGCGACGACGGGGCCCGCGGATGCTGCGCGCGGCAGCTGCGGGAGCTGCGGGGTGGCCGGGCGCGTGGGGTGCACGGGCGGCGGCGCGATCGACGCGTGGGCGACGGGGGTCACCCCGTGGCGCTTGCGCCGGGTCGGCATGGTCGCCGCGGCGCCGCGGCCGACCAGGACCGCGCCCTGCGTCTCGGCCGGCTCGTCCGTGATGGTGGAGCCGGCATCCGCTGCGGCGCTGGCCAGCTCACCCGCGCCGTTCGCGATCGCATCGCTCGGAGCAGACGCGACGGCGACGGTCTCGGCCACGATGGTGATGATGACCGTTCCGACGTCGACGGTCGTACCGGGTTTCACCAGGATCTCCCCGACCACGCCGACGTATGGCGACGGCAGCTCGACGAGCGACTTCGCGGTCTCGATCTCGACCAGCACCTGGTTGATCGACACGGTGTCGCCGGGCGCCACCTTCCACTCCACGATTTCGGCCTCGGTGAGACCCTCGCCGACGTCGGGCAGTGTGAATTTCGACACGCTCATCGAGTACGCTCCTTGCGATTGGTGAGGCGAGAAGCCCTGGTGCGAGTCATATCAGTAGGAGAGGGCGCGGTCGACGGCCTCGAGCACGCGGTCCGGGCTGGGCAGGAAGTGCGTCTCGACGGCGGCCGGCGGGAACGGGGTGTCGAAACCGGAGACGCGCAGCACGGGAGCCTCGAGCAGGTAGAAGGCCTTCTCCATGACGGTCGCGGCGATCTCCGATCCGACGCTGACGAAGCCGTGGGCCTCCTGGGCGACGACCAGATGCCCGGTCTTCTCGACCGACGCGAGGATGGGACCGTAGTCGATCGGCGAGATTGAACGCAGGTCGATGACCTCGACGCTGGTTCCCTCCGCCGCCGCGAGATCCGCCGCCTGCAACAAAACGCTGACCATGGCGCCGTGGCCGACGACCGTCGCATCCGTGCCGCTGCGTACCACTCGGCTGGCGTGCAGGGGCGTGCCGCTCTCGGCAAGGTTCACCTCACCCTTGGGCCAGTAGCGGCTCTTGGGCTCGAAGAAGATGACCGGGTCGTCGGAGGCGATGGCCTCCTGCATCATCCAGTAGGCGTCGTGCGGGTTCGACGGGCTGACCACGCGCAGGCCCGGCGTGTGCGCGAAGTACGTCTCCGGGCTCTCCTGATGATGCTCGATCGACCCGATGTGGCCGCCGTAGGGGATGCGGATCACGACGGGCATGGAGACCTCGCCCTCGTGCCGGTTGCGCATCCGCGCCAGCTGGCTGGTGATCTGGTCAAAGCCGGGAAAGACGAACCCGTCGAACTGGATCTCGCAGACCGGGCGGTAGCCGCGCAGGGCCAGGCCGATGGCCGTACCGATGATGCCGGACTCCGCCAGCGGGGTGTCGAGCACGCGCTTGTCGCCGAATTCGGCGATCAGACCCTCGGTGACGCGGAAGACCCCGCCCAGCGGGCCGATGTCCTCGCCCATCATCAGCACCCGGGGGTTGTCGCGCATGGCCTGGCGCAGACCCGCGTTGAGGGCCTTCGTCATCGGCAGGTTCGCCGATCCGGTGCCGGGAATGGCCCGCTTGGCGGCGGCCGGGTGTCCCGGGGTCGGCATCGCGGTGGTCGGTGTGGCGAGGCCGGTGGTGCTCGTCACGATCGTGTCGCTCATGCGTCGCCTCCTTCGAAGGATGCCTCGTAGTGGTCGAGCCAGGCCTTCTGTTCCTGGATCAACGGGTGGGGTTCGGCGTAGACGTTGTCGAAGATGACGGCCTTCTCCGGGGAGTGGATGTCGAGGGCCCTGCGGCGCACATCCGCGGCGTAGTCGTCGGCCTCCTCGTCGACGGCGTCGAGGTACTCCTGCTCGACGCCCAGGCCCTGCAGGTAGCTGCGGAAGCGCACGATCGGGTCGCGGGCCACCCAGTAGGCTAGCTGCTCCGGGTCGCGGTACTTGGTGGGGTCGTCGGCCGTGGTGTGGGCGCCGACTCGGTAGGTCAGGGCCTCGATCAGGGCGGGGCCGTGGCCGGCGCGGGCGTCGTCCAGGTGCTTGGCCGTCACCGCGAAACTGGCGAGCACGTCGTTGCCGTCGATCTGGGTGCCGGGCATGCCGAAGCCGGCGGCACGCAGGTAGAGCGGTGTGCGGGACTGCCGGGTCACGGGCACCGAGATGGCCCAGTGGTTGTTCTGCAGGAAGAAGACCTGCGGGGTCTGGTAGCTGGCGGCGAAGACGAGCGCCTCGTTGGCGTCGCCCTGCGACGAAGCTCCATCGCCGTAGTACACGATGACGGCCTGGTCGGTCTCGGGGTTGCCGGTCGCGGTCGCGCCGTCGAGCTGCATGCCCATCGCGTAGCCCGTGGCGTGCAGGGTCTGCGAGGCCAGCACCAGGGTGTAGAGGTGGAAGTTGCCGTGGTCCTCGGGGGTCCAGCCGCCGAGGGTGACGCCGCGCAGCATCCGCAGGATATCGACGGGGTCGAGTCCGCGGATCATGCCGACGACGTGCTCGCGATAGGACGGGAACACGTGGTCCTGCGGCCGGGTTGCGTAGGCGGAGCCGACCTGGGCGGCCTCCTGGCCGTGGCTGGGCACCCAGAGGGCCAGTTGGCCCTGCCTCTGCAGGTTCGCGGCCTCGGTGTCGAACCGGCGCACCACCACCATGTCGCGGTAGAACCGCCGATGGTCGGCCTCGGTCAGTCGATCGAGGTAGGGCAGGAACTCGGCCGCGGAATCACTCGGGGCGAAGACACCCTCCGGGGAGAGCATTCGCACCGTGGGAGAGGCATTCAGGGTCGCTGACACCGTACTAACCTAGCTTCCGGGCTGGGTGCCCCGTTGGTAGATCGACAACAATATCGGCGCAAATGCCCAGGAGCTTCTCCACGGATTCTTCCTCACCGATCGAAATTCGGATGCCCTCGGGGAACGGGCGCACGATCAGGCCGACGGCCGACAGGACATCGGCGATGTCGGCGGTGTCCTCGGCGGTGGGCAGCCAGATGAAGTTTCCCTGAGGCACCGGAATGTTCCAGCCCTGCTCGCCCAGCAGGCGCCAGACCCGGTCGCGCCGCTCGGTCAGGGCACGCACCCGCCGCAGCAGCTGGTCGGCGGCGTCGAGAGAGGCGATCGCGGCCGCGCCGGCAACACCTGTGACCGAGAGCGGGATCGCGGTGGACCTCGCTGCGTCGAGCACGGCGACGGGACCGAGGGCGTAGCCGACGCGCAGGCCGGCCAGGCCGTAGGCCTTGGAGAAGGTGCGTAGCACGACCAGGTTCGGGAATCGGGACAGCAGTGGCAGCCCGGTAACCGCCTCGGGGTCGGTGACGAACTCGCAGTAGGCCTCATCGAGGATGACGAGGAGGTCCGGCGGGACGACCGCCATGAACGATTCGAACTCGTCGCCCGTGACGGCGGTGCCGGTCGGATTGTTCGGGCTGCAGATGATGACGACGCGGGTACGGTCCGTGATGCGGGTGGCCATCTCGGGCAGGTCGTGGCCATGGTCGGCCCGGTTCGGGACCTGCACGCTCGTGGCACCGGCGACGGTGACCAGGCCGGGGTAGGCCTCGAAGGAGCGCCACGAGTAGAGCACCTCGTCACCCGGTCCCGCGGCGGCGAGGATGAGCTGGGCCAGGAGGGCCACGGAGCCGGCCCCGATGTGCACCTCGTCGACGCTCCGGCCGAACTGCGTGGCCAGCCGTTCGCGCAGGGCCAGCGCCGAGGCATCCGGGTACCGGTTGTACGCGGTCTCGGCGTTCACGGCGGCGATGACGCCGGGCAGCGGATCGAAGGGGTTCTCGTTGCTCGAGAGTTTGAACGCACTGGCAGCGGCAGCTTGACCCTGCCGATAGGCCGGGAGGGCGACAATCTCGGGGCGCAGGCGGACCGAGGGCGGGTCAGATGGGCTCACTCGGCGATTCTACGCCGCGGCATATTCACGTGGCCGCATGGTCAGGCTTCGGGCTGTCCTCTCCGTGCGACCAGTCACCGGCGATGCCATAGTGGAGTCATGGCCAGATTCCTGATCAAGCTGATCCTCAACTCCGTCGCCCTGTGGCTCACGACCCTGCTCGTCAGCGGGGTGCGGGTCGACCCGTTCGCCGAGGGCACGACCGCCCTGATCGCCACCTATCTGCTGGTCGCGCTGGTCTTCGGCCTCGTCAACAGTGTGATCGGCGGCTTCGTGCGGGTTGTCGCGTTCCCGGTCTACATCCTCACGCTCGGCCTGATCTCCTTGATCGTGAATGGTTTCCTGCTGATGATCGTGGCCTGGTTCTCGGGCCTGGTCGGCTTCGGGCTCGTGGTGGACGATTTTTGGTGGGGTGTGCTCGGCGCACTCGTGCTGGGCATCATCAGCTGGATTCTCGGCGTGTTGATCCGACCGGTCACCCCCCGCTCGTAGCGATCTCCAGCCGTCGGGTCAGCCGTCGGCCAGGCGGATGCCCCGCCACCGGGAGGACTCGCCGGCTTCCGTGCCGAGGATCGTCCCGAGGGTCTCCCGAAACTCCTGCAATCGTGGTTCCTCGGAGCCGTCCATGAGCCGCCCGGTGTCCCGGTAGGCGGTGAGGGCGTGAGCCGGCAGCGGCCGGTCGAGCGGCACCTCCGTCTCAGCGAACACCTCGCGCCGCACCACCAAGCGCTCATCGTCGCCGGCGGCCGTGCCCCCCAGGGCCGGGACGAGGTCGTCGGTGTGCTCGACCATGACGGCCTCCACGTCTGCGGGCAGGGCCACTTGGGCGGTGAGTCCCCCAAAGGTCACCACCGCGACGGTGTTGAAGTCCCCGGACGCCGCGAGCTGCGCCGCGACCAACCCGCCTTGCGAGTGGCCCACCGGAACCACCGGGTCGCTCGGCGCCACCCCTGCCTCCCGCATGGCCTCGACGACCGCCCGATAGGAGCCGGAGCCCTGGTCGGCGAGGGCGGCGAGGTTGGAGGTGAGGTCCCACGGTTGTTCCCCGGCGACCGGGCTCCACGCCGCGGTGCCGCCGATGTAGACCACCCAGGATGCGTCGTCCGGACCGCCATAACGCTCGATGCGCATCTGCGGGGCGTCCTCCGACACCGAGGGGATGCGGGCAGCCAGGTCCCCGAATCCGGCCGGCGGAGCGACGGGCCGGCCGGGGTGAGCGGCGCCGGGCCGCGCGGCACCCGCAGGCGGCGGGCCGAGGGGGCGGGTCCCGCCGTCGAGCCGCTCCACCGACACGGGA